>DASXNK010000113.1 GCA_036495095.1 Candidatus Dormiibacterota bacterium
CGGGGTCGTCCCCGGGCGGGGCGGCGGCACCCACCTCGGGGCGCCCGTGTTCGACACCGTGGCCGAGGCGGTGGCCGCGACCGGCGCCGACTGCGCCTTCATCATCGTGCCGCCCCCCTTCGCCGCCGACGCGATCATGGAGGCGGCCGCGGCGGCGGTGCCGCTGGCGGTCTGCGTGACCGAGGGCGTGCCCGTCCACGACATGATCCGCGCCCGGGCGGTGATCGACGCCTCGAGCACCCGGCTGATCGGTCCGAACTGCCCGGGCCTCCTCACCGCCGGCGAGTGCAAGGTGGGCTTCATCCCCAACCACGTCGCCCGCCCCGGCAGCGTCGGCGTCGTCGCCCGCTCGGGGACGCTCACCTACGAGGTCATCCAGGGCCTGAGCCAGGCCGGGCACGGCCAGACCACCGCGGTCGGCATCGGCGGGGACCCGGTGCTGGGGATGAGCTTCACCGACGTGCTCGAACTCTTCCGCGACGACGACGCCACCCGGGCGGTGGTGATGGTGGGGGAGATCGGAGGCTCCGACGAGGAGGCCGCCGCCGAGCTCATCGGCGCCGGGTACCCCAAGCCGGTGGTCGCCTTCATCAGCGGCCGCACCGCCCCGCCGGGCAAGCGGATGGGCCACGCCGGCGCGATCATCAGCGGGAACACGGGCACCGCGCAGAGCAAGATCGACGCTCTCACCGGCGCCGGCGCGGTGATCGGCGACACCATCGAGGACGTGGTGCGCCTCGTCGGCGAGCGGGTCGGCGCCCCCTCCGGGCGGTAGGCGGCGGGGGCGTCCTCCGTACAATTGCCCGGATGCGCGAGGTGTGGATCGTCGCCGCCGCCCGCACCCCCTTCGGCCGCTTCGGGGGAGGGCTGGCACGCCTCTCCGCGACCGACCTCGGCGCCGTCGCCATCCGCGAGGTGCTCCGCCGCGCCGAGGTGCCGCCGGCCGGGGTCGACCACCTGATCATGGGCACGGTGCTCGCCGCCGGCCAGGGGCAGGTGCCCTCGCGCCAGGCCGGGCTCAAGGCCGGGCTGCCCGCCTCGGTGCCCTCCTTCACCGTGAACAAGGTCTGCGCCAGCGCCCTGAAGGCGGTGAACCTCGGGGCGCTGCTGATCCGTGGCGGCGAGGCCGACGTGGTCGTCGCCGGGGGGATGGAGTCGATGTCGAACGCGCCCTACCTGCTCGAGGAGCAGCGCTTCGGCAGCCGCATGGGCGACCGCACCGCGGTCGACAGCATGATCCGTGACGGGCTCTGCTGCCCCGTCGACGGGGTGCACATGGGCGTCCACGGCAGCCAGGTCGCCGCCGAGATGGGGGTGGGCCGCGAGGAGCAGGACGCCTGGGCGCTGCGCTCCCAGCGTCGCTACGCCCAGGCGCTCGGCGAGGGCTTCTTCGGCGACGAGCTGGTGCCCGTCGCCGTGGCCGGCGCTGCCGAGGTGGCCGCCGACGAGCAGCCGCGGCCGGAGACCACCCCGGAGCGGCTGGCCTCGCTGCGGCCGGCCTTCGATCCCGGGGGCTCGATCACCGCGGGCAACGCTCCGGGGGTGAACGACGGCGGCAGCGCGGTGCTGCTGATGGAGGCGTCACGGGCCCGCGCCGCCGGTCTCGAGCCGCTGGCGCGGTGGGTGTCCGGCGCCGACTCGGCCGCCGAGCACCCCTACCTCGCCACCGTGCCCGCCACCGCGGTGCAGGCGGCGCTGGCCCGCAGCCCGGAGCGGCTGGGGGTCGACCAGCTCGCCCGGCTGGAGATCAACGAGGCCTTCGCCGCGGTGGCGATCACCAGCACCCGGATGCTCGAGGTCGACCCCGAGCGGGTCAACGTCAACGGCGGGGCGATCGCCATCGGCCACCCCATCGGAGCCAGCGGGGCCCGGATCCTCATGACCCTGGTCTACGAGCTGCGCCGCAGCGGCGGCGGCTACGGCGCCGCCGGGATCTGCAGCGGCGTCGCCCAGGGCGAGGCGACGCTTGTCCACGTGTAGGCCGGGGGGCCTCCCCCGATGCGCGGCCCGCATCGCTGCGCGATGACGGCCGCGCCCCCCTCGGCTGACCCGGCTCCGGCGCCGGCGCCTCTGGCCGAGAGGATCGCGGCCTTCGCCGCCGAGGTGGTGCGGCCGCTGGCGCCGGAGATGGCCCGCGGCGGGGTGCGCCACGCCCGGGAGCTGATCGCCGAGGCCGGCCGCCGGGGGCTCGCCGGCCTGCTCACCCCGGTCGCGCTCGGCGGCCAGGACGCCGGCCACCTCGCCTTCGCCGAGGCGGTCGAGGCGGTGGCCCGGGAGTGCGCCAGCAGCGCGGTGATCTTCGACGTCCACGTCAGCGTGGCCAGCGAGCCCTTCGCCCTGTTCGGCGACGCCGAGCAGCAGCGCCGCTACCTGCCCCGGCTGGCCGCGGGGGAGTGGCTCGGCGCCTTCGCGCTCAGCGAGCCGGGCAGCGGCAGCGACGCCGCCTCGCTGGTCACCCGGGCGGTGCGGGACGGCGACGAGTACGTCCTCGACGGCACCAAGATGTGGATCACCAACGCCGGCGAGGCCGACCTCTACCTGGTCATGGCCCGCACCGGCGAGCGCGGCGCCCGGGGGATCAGCGCCTTCCTGGTCGAGGCGTCGTCCCCGGGGCTGCGCGCCTCCCGCCCGCTGCGCAAGCTGGGGCTGCGCGGGTCGTCGACCGCGGAGCTGGTGCTGGAGTCGGTGCGGGTGCCCGCCGCCAACCGGCTGGGGCCGGAGGGCACCGGCTTCCGGGTGGCGATGGCCGCCCTCGACAGCGGCCGGATCGGCATCAGCGCCCAGGCCACGGGCATCGCCCAGGGCGCCCTCGACGCCGCCGCCGCGCACCTGCGCCGCCTCGGCCTCAGCCTGCCCGATGCCGCCCTGATCGACGAGGCCGCCGCCGCCGCGGCGCCGTCGGCGGCGTCGCGGCTGGCGGGGATGGCCGCCCAGGTCGCCGCCGCCCGGGCGGTGACCCGCCACGCCGCCCGGCTCTGCGACCGCGGCGTGCCCTTCACCCGCGAGGCCGCGGTCGCCAAGCTGGTGAGCACCGACGCCGGCGTCGCCGTCGCCCACGCCGCCGTCGAGCTCTGCGCGCCCGACAGCGGCGACGACGCCCACCCCGCGGCGGTGCGCCTGCGCGACGCCAAGGCCTGCCAGATCTACGAGGGCACCAACCAGATCCAGCGCCTGGTGATCGCGCGCGAGCTGCTGCGAGGCTAGCCGCGGTTCACGCGGGAGCGGCTCGCGCGACCGCCATCGTCATAATCGAAAGCGCGAGAGACAGCGCACAGAGGGACCGACCGTGGACATCCGGCTCAACGAGGAGCAGCTGATGGTGCAGGGGTCGGTCCGCGAGCTCGTGCGGGCCCGGATCGCCCCCCGGGCCGCCGAGATCGACGAGACCGAGGAGTTCCCCTGGGACGTCGTCGACATGTTCCGGCAGCAGGACCTCTTCTCGCTCCCGTTCCCGCCCGAGTACGGCGGCCTCTCCGGCAGCGCCCTCACCCTCAACGTCGCCATCGAGGAGATCGCCAAGGCCTGCGCCACCAGCGCCCTCATCCTCGCCGTCCAGGCCCTCGGCGGCTACCCGATCATGCTCGCCGGCAGCGACGAGCAGAAGCAGAGGTGGCTCCCCGACCTCGCCTCCGGGCGCCGGCTCGCCGCCTACGCGCTCAGCGAGCCCGGCGCGGGCAGCGACCCCGGCGGGATGGTGACACGCGCCATCCGGCGTGGCGAGGACTACGTCCTGCGCGGCTCCAAGATCTGGATCACCGACGGCGGGGTGGCCGACACCATCACCGTCTTCGCGTCGACCGGGCCCGGCTCGCGCGCCAGGGGCATCAGCGCCTTCGTCGTGGACGACGCGAGGAACACCCCGGGTCTCACCGCAACCACCATCCACGGCAAGCTCGGCATCCGCGGCAGCAACACCGCCGAGCTGCACTTCGACGACGTGGTGGTGCCCGCCGCGAACCGTCTCGGCGAGGAGGGCGAGGGCTTCCGCATCGCGATGCGGGTGCTCGACCGCTCCCGTCCGGGGGTGGCCGCGCAGGCGCTGGGGATCGCCCAGGGCGCGCTCGACTACGCGGTCGGCTACGCCCGCGAGCGCCAGCAGTTCGGCAGGGCGATCGCCGAGTTCCAGGGCCTCCAGTTCATGCTCGCCGACATGGAGGCGCAGACCGCCGCCGCCCGGGCGCTCGTCTACCACGCCTCCTCGCTGATCGACATGAAGAGCCCGGACGTGGGCCACGCCGCGGCGATCTGCAAGCTCTTCGCCGCCGACACGGCGATGAAGGTGACCACCGACGCGGTGCAGGTCCTCGGCGGCTACGGCTACGTCCGCGAGTACCCGGTGGAGCGGATGATGCGCGACGCCAAGATCACCCAGATCTACGAGGGCACCAACCAGATCCAGCGCGTCGTCATCGCGCGGGACCTGCTCCAGGGCTAGTCGGGGCCGATGTGACGGCGCTGTGACAGCGCCGTCAGGATGCCCGTGCGAGTGCGCTACCCTGGGATCGAGCCGGGGGTGAAACAAACGGGCGGCCTCCGGCGTTTGGCAGAGAGTACGGCGTGCCGGCGGGAACCGGTGCGACCCACCGCCCGCGTGGCCGTCACGGCCCCAGCCGCACCTCCCAGACGTCCCTCTCATGGCAAGTACCACGCGCCGGCGACGGCGCTCGAGCTATGACCTCGTCCCCACCTGGGTCACCCGTGGCCGGGTGCTGCTCGCCTGCGTCGTGCTGGTGATCGGCCTGGTGGGGGGCTACGGGGCGCGCCTGGTGTTCTCGCTCGCCCATCTCTTCGGCGAGAGCCCGATCTCGGTGATCACCGACATCCTCCACCACGGCTCGGGCGGCTCCGGCGTCGTGGCCAACAGGTTCGCGAACGGCCAGCGGGTGAACATCGCCCTCTACGGCTACGGCGGCAACGGCCACGACGGCGCCTACCTCTCCGACTCGATCATGGTGGTCTCGATCCAGCCGCGCGGCCAGGGGAACACGCCGCAGATCGCGGAGATCAGCATCCCCCGCGACCTGTTCGTGCCGATCCCCGTCGGCGGATCCCAGAAGACCTACTACGCGCGGGTCAACGAGGCCTACTCGATCGGGCAGGCCGGGCTGCCGGTCTCGTCCGCCGACTTCAGCGGCGACCACGGTGGCGGGAGCCTCGCCAACGCCACCCTCTCGAAGATCCTGGGGATCCCGATCGACCACTTCGTGGGCCTCGACTTCACCGCCTTCAAGTCGGCGGTCGACTCGGTGGGGGGCGTCGACATCAACGTCGAGCACACCTTCACCGACACCAACTACCCCCGCGGCGAGTGCGACGACCCAAAGCATCCCGACTGCGCGGTCGAGACCGTGCACTTCAACGCCGGCCCTCAGCACATGGACGGCGCAACCGCGCTGATCTTCGCCCGTTCCCGCGAGTCCGCCGATCCGCTCGAGGGCACCAACTTCGCCCGCAACAAGAGGCAGCAGCTGGTCCTCGCCGCCCTCAAGCAGCGGGTGCTGAGCGCCGGCGGGCTGGGCAACCTCCCCGACCTGCTCAACAGCCTCGGCGACCACGTCAAGACCGACCTGCCCCTCGGTGACGCGCTCGCCCTCTACGACCTGGTCAAGGGCGTCGACACCACCAGGTTCGAGCACGTGAGCGTCGACGCCGGCAACTTCATCTACGACTGCGGGCCGCCCTACGGCACCGCCTCCTGCCCGGCGGCATACGAGTACCCGTACGACCGCAGCTTCGGCACCCTGCAGCACTTCGCCCAGAACATCTTCCCGCCCACCGGGGCGATCGCCGAGCACGCGCCGGTGTCCGTGGTCGACGGCAGCGGTCGCGGCTCGGGCGCGTCGAAGCGGTGGGCGTCGCTGTTCTCGAGCGCCGGCCTCGCCGCCACCGACGGCGGGGCGGCGAAGGTCAGCCCCACCACCCACGTGATCGACTCCAGCGGGGGCAGGGACACGGGGACCGCGCTCTGGCTTGCCCGCTTCTTCGGTGTCCAGGTGGAGACGCCCGCGCCGGCCAGCGCCGCGGCCTCCGCCACCGGCGCGACCGGCGCCGCCGCCCCCGGCGGGGTGACCCTCGTGCTCGGCCAGGAGGAGGAGCGGGCGTTCTACGGGTCGGGCAGCTCGCCCAGCGCCTACGCGGGCCAGTACAGCGGCGCCTCCGCGCCGGGCACCGGCACCGGCGTCACCGCCCCGCGCCGGGCCACCGCGCCGCCGGCCACGGCCAGGCCGGTCACGCCGCCCCCGGCGACCTCCGCGGCAACCCCGGGCGACAGCTCGGGTGGCCTCCTGCCGCCGCTCGTCTCCAGCACCGACGCCCCGTCCCCGCGGCCCTCGCCGCGCCCCACCCCCACCCCCAGGGGCCACCCCAGGCCCAGCCCGTCGCCGACTCCCTGAGGGAGGCGTCAGCCGGCTGAGAGCGAGGCCAGGGAGGGCGCGGGCGCGCCTCCGGCCGCCGGCCGGCCCATCCGGAACAGCAGCCGGTCTGCGAGCCGCGCCGGGGCGAAGAGCAGGGGCTCGCTGAGCGGCCAGACCCCGCACCGCGACTCGGTGGACCCCGACGCCTCGAGGATGCCGTTGACGGCGCGGCGGGCCGCCTCGTTGGCCGCCTCCATCGTGGCCAGGTCGGTGTGGGTGCGCACGTAGTCGGAGGCCAGGAAGAGGTTGTCGATGGCGGTGACGGCGCGGGGCCGGTGCGCCCAGGAGCCGCTCGTGTTCACCAGCAGCGGCTCGGCGTTCACCCCCGCCTGGGGCGGATTGGGGAAGGTGATGTCGGTGTCCACGAAGGCGGTGACCAGGTTGCCGTCGTCGAGGCCCTGCACCCCCCGTGCCCGCAGCTGATGGCGCACCTCGGCGACGAGCTCCTCGCGGCTGCACGACTTCGCGTGCTTGCCGGTCAGCTCGCCCGCCGCCTCCCACTCCGAGACGTCGACGGACAGGATGCCCGACACGGTGCCGTCGCCCCTGGCGCGGAGGTCGTGATCGGGCCAGAACTGCTGCTGTGAGATCGAGGTCAGCGCCCAGGGCGAGTCGATGTAGATGCTGTGCCCGCGCACCATCGGCGGGTCCTCACGCAGGTAGAACATCACCCCGTTCATCCAGCGTGTCTGCAGCCGTCGCAGCCCGCCGAGCAGCGGGTCGGCGCGGCGCAGCGCCGGCCCCACCAGCTGCTCCATCACCTCCTTGGGCACGGCGGCGACGTAGTGGTCGGCGGTGCGGGTGGTGGTGGAGCGCCCCTCGCGGACGGTGATCCCGGTGACCCGTCCCCGCCGGCAGCCGATCGCGGTCACCTCCGCACCCATCCGGTACTCGACCCCGAGCGCGCGCAGGTGGCCCAGCCAGGGGTCGATCCAGACCTCGTTGGTGGGGCCGTTGAGGAGCCGGTCGGTGCGCCCCCCCGGCCGCATCAGGTCGAGCAGCAGCTGCACCAGGATGTAGCCGCCGGCACGGGCGCTGAGGCGGCGCGCCTGGGCTGCGACCAGGGTGCGGCTGAGCCCGTCGGCGAGGTAGAGCTGGTACTTGGCGGAGCGCTGCGCAGCGCCGGAGAAGGTCCACCAGTCGAGGTTCTCGTACTCGATGTAGCGGCGCGCCTCGCAGCTGCGAAGCATCGTCAGCAGCCGCTCGGTGAAGTGGGCGAGGTCGAGCGGGGGGATCCCGGGATCGCCGAGCAGGTTGCCGATCACCGCCCCCAGCCCCAGCCGCAGCTCCTCGAGCGAGGTGGGGAAGCGGGCGGGGATGACCACGTTGGCCAGCCCCACCTGGGCCATCTCCAGGCGGGTGGCGGGCACCAGGTTGTCGAAGACCCCGTTGGGCCGGCCCGGCACCGGGATCCGCCGCATCGTGTCCGGCAGGTGACGGTAGAACCCGGGGAAGAAGCGGAAGCCGTGCTCGGCGGGGAGGTCCGGCCGCCCGGCGGTTCCGCTGCCGGGCACCGGCATGCTCCGCGCCTTGCCGCCGGGGATGGTCCTGCGCTCCAGCACGGTGACGCGGAAGCCACGCTCCGCGAGCTCGTGGGCGGCGCTCATCCCGGCGACGCCCCCGCCCATCACCAGGACGGTTGGCTCCCTCATGGGCAGACCCTCGGTGCCGGTCCGGTCAGCCCGGGCCCTCGACCGAGAACAGCTCCGACGAGGCCAGGGCGCACCGCCTCTCGCCCCACCGGGTCAGGCCGCCGGCGAGGAGGACGCTGCCGTCGGCGAGGCGGGTGGCGGTGTGGGCCGCCCGTGGGGCGGTGCTGCCCGCCGGCGCCCACGCGTCGCTGCACGGATCGTAGACCTGGGCGGTGTCCAGCGCGCACCCGGCGCCGTTCCAGCCGCCGGCGACGAGCACCCACCCGGTGTCGAGCAGGGTGGCGGTGTGGGAGCGGCGGCGGTGCGGCATCTCCGCCTGGGAGAGGAAGGTGCGCCGCCCCGGCCAGAAGCGCCGGACCGTGGCCACCGCACCGCTGGAGCCACCCCCGGCGACCAGCACGCTGCCGTCGCTGAGACGGGTGGCGCTGTGGCGGGCGGGGGCGGCGTTGGCGCCCAGGGTCTGCCGCCAGCCGTCCACCCCGACCGCATAGATCTCCGCGGCCTGGAGCAGCTCGCCGTCGCCCTCACCGCCGGTGACCAGCACCGCCTCGCCCTCGAGCAGGGTGGCGGAGTGGGCGGCGCGCCCCCCGGTCATGGTGGCGGCACGGCTCCAGAGGTCGAGCGCGGGGTCATAGATCTCCACCGAGGCGAGGCGCACCGGCGGCACCCCGCGGAGGTCGGCGCCCCCGGTGCACACCACCGCGCCGCCGGCCAGCCGGACCGCGGCGTGGTGCGCCCGGGGGGTGGCCATCGAGGGAGGCTCGCTCCACCGGTCGCGCTCCGGGTCGTAGAGCTCCACCGAGGCCAGGCTGCCGCCGTCGGCGGCGCCCCCGGCGACCAGCACGGTGCCGTCCTCGAGCAGGGTGGCGGTGTGCCCGGTGCGGCTCCGCCGCAGCCACGCCGCCGGCGACCACGATCGCTCCCGCGGGTCGAAGACCTCCGCCGACCGGAGGAAGCCGTCCGCCTCCGCGAACCCCCCGGCCACCAGCACCCTGCCGTCGTGGAGCAGGGTCGCGGTGTGACCCTCACGTGCCTGGTGCATGAGCTCTGCGGCGCGCCACCTCCACCTCCCGCCTGACCGGGAACCGGCGTCCGGACGCCGCGGAAAGGGCAGCGCGACCATCGCAGCGTCCTCCTCGCGACCGCCGTCCACCTTCGGCGGTGACTCGAGTCTGGCCCCGCCCGGGGGGACCGAGCGTCACGGATCGCCGTGATCTTTTGGCGTGCCGGCGTGCCGGCCCACCAGCTCCAGGCGGGAGCGGATCCCGAGCTTCGCGTAGACGTGCTTGAGGTGGGTCTCGACCGTGTTCACCGAGACCGAGAGGTGCTGCGCGATCTGCTGGTTGGAGCGCCCGGAACAGACCAGGTCGGCCACCCGGCGCTCCTGGGCGGTCAGCCGCTCGGGCTCGTCGAGCCGGCGGTGGCGCCTGCCGCGCGCCACCGAGAGCTCGGCCCGGGCCTGCTCGGCGAGCCAGGCGGCGCCGGCGGCCTCGGCGGCGTGCAGCGCCGAGGCCAGCGGGGTGCGGGCCGCGGCGGGCCGGCCGCTGCGCCGCAGCAGCGCCCCGTGCTCGATCAGGGTCTGGACCCGCTCCAGGGGCAGGTCGACCTGGTCGTGGAGCTCGAGAGCGGCCTCGAGGTGACGCTCGGCGGCGGCGGTGTCGCCCTCGGACTCGGCGAGGTGGGCGCTGCCGCAGGCGAGGGCGATCCGCGGCCAGCGGCAGGGCAGACGGACGGCGCACGCCGCCAGCCAGTCGAGCACCCGCCGGGCGTCGTCCGCCCGCCCGGCGCCGACGTGGGCGGCGACGGCGTGGCGCGCCCAGGGCACCACGCACGGCTCGCCGATGCCGGCGCGCCGGGTGAGGTCCTCGGCCCGCGCGAACCAGTCGCTGGCGGCCTGGGCCCGCCCCTCGGCGAGGCTGCGGCGGCCGCGCACGTGGTGGACCCAGAGCAGGGCGATGGCCGGGGGCTGGGGGAGGGCCTCCACCAGCCCGCACCAGCGGTCGCTCTCCTCGAGGCGCCCCATCAGCTGGGCGAGGATCGCGTTCCCGGCCGCCCCGAAGGGGGCCATGAACGGCACCAGCTCGCCGATCGCCGTGCCCCGCTCGGCGAGGGCGAGCGCCTCGTCGAGCCGGCCGGCGCGGATCAGGGTGTCGCCGAGGCTCAGCGCCACCGCGGCGATCGCCTCCACCGCACCCATCCGCTCGGCCGCGCCCAGGGCCACCTCGAGCACCCGCCGCGCCTCGGTCAGGCGCTCGGCGTACTTGCCGACGTGGCCGTGGGTCATCAGCGCCCCCCAGCTCGAGGTCAGCTCGGAGAGGTGGGCCCCGAGGTCGCGCTCGACGTCGGCGGCGGCCGCCGCGGTGGCGTCGAGCCCGGCGGGGTCGCCGGAGAGGAAGCTGATGAACCCCCAGGCCGAGCCGACCCGGGCGCGCAGCGCCTCGTCGACGTCCTCGGACAGCCGGCGGGCCCGGACCACCGCCCGCAGCGAGTCGCCGGGACCGAGCGTCAGCCACGAGGTCTGGGCCTGGTCGAGGAGCACCTCGACGGCGGCGGGGATCAGCCCGGCCCGCTCGGCGAGCATGGCGGCCTCGTCGAGGTGGAGGGCGGCGCGGTCGCTGGCGCCGGAGGCCCAGTGCGCGTGGCCGAGCAGGCGCAGCACCCCGACCCGGTCGGCGTCGGGCAGGCCGGGCTCCTCGAGCAACCGCTCGTGAACCTCGATCGCCGCGGCCGGCCGGCCGCCGCGGAGGAGCGCCTCCCCGAGCATGCCGAGCAGCTCCGGGCTGGGGTGCTCGCCGGAGAACTCGAGCGCGGCCTGGAGGTGGTGCACGGCGGTCTGCAGCGCCCCGCTGCGCAGTGCCGTCCGACCCGCGCTCTCCAGCACCTCGATCGCCGCCGGGTCGCCGACCAGGTCGGCGCGGATGGCGTGCTGCGCGGCCTCGGTGTCCATGCCCTGGCCGGCGAGCACGACGACCGCGCGGGCGTGGAGCCGGGCCCGCACCGGCGCCGCCATGTCCTCGTAGAGGGCCTGGCAGAAGAGCGGGTGCACGAACTCGAGGGCGCCGCCGCCGGAGCCGCGCATCAGGCCGCTCCGCGAGAGCGCCTCGACGGCGGCGTCGACCTCGGCCTCGGCCATCCGCGCCACCTCCGCCACCGGGCGGGTGCGGAAGTGGATCCCGAAGGCGCTGGCGGTCCGGGCGAAGCGGAGCGCCGGCTCGGGGAGGGTGGCGAACCGCGCCAGCAGCAGCTCGTCGGAGATCCACGGGCGCGAGGTGTCGGTGGGCTCGGGCAGGTCGTCCCCCTGGCGCAGGCTCCGGGCCACCTGCTCGAGCAGCAGGCAGTTGCCGTTGCAGAGCCGGAGCGCCTGGGCGACCACGGCCTCCCCCGGGCGGTCGCCGGCCTGGGCGGCGATGAGGGCGCGGGCGGCGGCCTCGCTGAGCGGACGCAGCTGCTCCATCCGGGCGTGGCCGCCGCCGACCAGCGCCGCCGAGACCTCGCGGGCGCGCGGCGGCCACGGCCGCAGGGTGCCGAGCACGGCGACGCTCCGCCCGGCGATGCGCCGGCAGAGGAAGGAGAGCACGGCCAGGGAGTCGTTGTCGGCCCAGTGCAGGTCGTCGAGGGCGAGCAGCAGCGGCCGGGAGCCCTGCTCCTCGATCCAGCGCTGCGCCTGGTAGAAGGCGGCGCCGGGAGAGGTCCCCGCGGGGCCGCCGCCGGCGAGCAGGTCGGGCCCGCCCGCGGCGGCGAGTGCCTGGGTGACCAGGCCGAAGGGGAGCTCCGACTCCATCGGGTCGCCGCGGCCGGTGCCGACGCGGACGTCGTCGCCGGCCAGCCGGAGGGCGTGCTCGAGCACCGACGTCTTCCCGAGGCCGGCCTCGCCGACCACCAGCAGGGTCCCGCCCCGCCCGGTGCGGGCGGAGTCGAGGAGTCGCCCGGTCGCGTCGAGCGCCGCCTCCCTTTCCAACATGCCGGGTCGAGCGTATCCGAGCATCGATGCGTACGCCTAGAGACGTGACACCGATAGCCAGCGGCTCCCGCCGCCGTCGCTGAGGGCCTTCCCCGTGACTAGAGTCCCTCCCCATGGAGCTGGCGGAGCGGTTGCTGGACGGGGACGTGCGCGCCCTGGCGCGGGCGATCAGCATGGTCGAGGACCGCTCCGAGGCCCTTCCCGAGCTGCTCAGCGCGGTCCGCGGCCGCGCCGGGCAGGCCCACGTGGTCGGCCTCACCGGGCCCCCGGGCAGCGGCAAGAGCACCCTCGGCGACGGCATCGTCGAGCGCTGGCGGGGCCTCGACCGCGAGGTCGGCGTCCTCGCCGTCGACCCCAGCAGCCCGTTCAGCGGCGGCGCCATCCTCGGCGACCGGGTGCGGATGCAGCGCCACGCCCTCGACCGCGGGGTCTACATCCGCAGCATGGCGGCGCGCGGCCACCTCGGCGGCCTCGCCAGCGCCGCCCGCGAGGCGATCCGGCTGATCGACGCCAGCGGCCGCCGCCACTGCCTGCTCGAGACCGTCGGCGTCGGCCAGTCCGAGCTCGAGGTGATGCTCACCGCCGACACCGTGGTGGTGGTGACCACGCCCGTGGCCGGGGACGGGGTGCAGCTGATCAAGGCGGGGATCATGGAGATCGCCGACATCTTCGTGGTGAACAAGGCCGACCTCCCCGGCACCGACCGGGTGGTGCGCGAGCTCCGCCGCATGGTCCACGAGAGCAACCGGGACATGCGCGGCTGGGAGCCGCCGGTCCTCACCACCACCGCCACCAGCGCGGAGGGCGTGACCGAGCTGGTCGCGGAGGTCGACCGCCACCTGGAGTGGGCCACCGGCGACGGCGAGCTGCAGCGGCGGCGCAGCCGGCGGCTGCTCGCCGAGGTCGAGGCGATCGTGGCCGAGCGCGCCGTCGAGCGGGCCCGCAGCGCGCTCCGCGAGAGCATCGACACCGACGACCTCGGCGACCTCGCCGGGGTCGACCCCTACGCGCTGGCCGACCGCATCCTCGACAACGGCCGCCGCTCCGGCTGAGCCGTGCCCCGCCGGGCGCCGAGCTCGTCGAGCAGGGCGGCGACCAGGGGGACGAGCTCCAGCAGGTTGTAGAGGAAGTGCAGGTAGGGCCGCTGCAGCGGCCCGCCGGCCAGGCCGCCGGTGGCGAGGATGCCGTTCACCCCGCCGTGCAGCTCGATCGCGGGCTGCAGCGAGACCAGGTAGAGGTAGACGTGCTCGACGTCGTGGAGGCCGGCCACCGCGAAGGCGACCCACAGCCAGCGGTTGTGGCGGAAGCGGAGGAGCAGCACCGCGCACCCCAGCCACACGCTCGAGGTCCAGACCAGGTGGACCAGCTCCTGGTTGAGCCGGGTCACCACCCCCTGGGCGAGGTCGGCGTTGCCGCCGGTGGCGAGCAGCTGGAGCACCTGGACGAGGTGCTCGCCCTGGTGCAGGCCCTGCAGGGTCACCAGCGCCACCAGCGCGCCCAGCGCCATGCCGCCCGGCAGCGCCAGCCGCCGGCCCCGCCCGCCGGTGGCGAGGACGACGACGGCGACGTCCACCGCGGCGACGACCAGCACCGCTCCGAGCACGATCAGCGGCGCCCGGCGGTCGGCGGGCCAGAGGCCGCGGAGCGCGGCCAGCCGTGCCCCCAGCGGCGAGCCGGGATGGGGCACGCGGTGGTGCGCCATCCAGAGCATCGCCGCGGTCGCGGTCACCAGCACGGCGGCGACCCAGGCCAGCCGTCGCGTTCCGAAGCGCCCGGTCGCGGTCACTGCCACTCCGTCATTGTAGGGGACGGCGCGCCGGCGATCGCGTCACCCGCTTCAGGCATCCCGTTTCGCGCCGGGCCGGCGCGAGGTACGCAGCAGCGATGGAGTACACCGACTACTACGCGGTGCTGGGCGTTCCCAAGAACGCCGACCAGGCCGCGGTCAAGGCCGCCTACCGCTCGCTGGCGCGCACCCTCCATCCCGACGTCAACAGGGACCCGGCGGCGGGTGAGCGCTTCAAGAAGGTCAACGAGGCCAACGCCGTGCTCGGCGATCCGGACAAGCGTGCCAAGTACGACCGCCTCGGCGCCGACTGGGAGGAGCTGGAGCGGCGGCAGGAGTTCACCCGTCGCAGTGGGTCCGCGGCCACCCGGCCCCCCCAGGCCGGCGGCGACTTCTTCGAGACCTTCTTCGGCGACGGCGGGCTCGACCTCGACGAGCTGCTCCGGGGGGCCGGTGGTCGCACCGGCGGCTTCCGCACCCGCGCCGCCGTCCCCCGCCGCGGCGCCGACCTCGAGGAGACCGTGGACGTCACCCTCGAGGAGGCGATCGCGGGGGGCCGGCGGCTGCTGACCCTCGGCGAGCGCCAGGTCGAGGTGCGCATCCCCGCCGGGGTCGCCGAGGGCTCGCGGGTGCGGGTCGCCGGTGAGGGCCGGCCCGGCCGCGACGGAGGTCTCCCCGGCGACATCTACCTGCGGGTGCACCTGCTCCCGCATCCCCGGTACACGGTGCGCGGCCGCGACCTGGTCGCCGACCTCGAGGTGCGCGACCACCAGGCGGTGCTGGGCGCGGCGATCCGCCTCGCCGGCCCCGCCGGCCCGCTCACCGTGACCGTCCCCCCGGGCACCCAGGCGGGCCGGGCGCTGCGGCTGCGCGGCAAGGGCATCCCCGGCCTCGGCCGCGCCGCCCACGGCGACCTGCTCCTCACCGTGCGGATCACCGTGCCACCGGCCCCGTCCGACGAGGAGCGCGGGCTGTACGAGCGGCTCGCGGAGCTGGCCCGGGGGGAGGCCACGCCTCCCCCCGGCTGACGCCTCAGCTGCAGGGGCAGGTCCGTCTCACGACTCTGATTGCGGTCGTGAGCCTGCCGGACAAACGCTCGTCTCTGTAGACTTCACCGGCGACCGATCCACTTCAAGCTGGTCCGGAGAGGCCGGCAAGGGGATCGTGGCGCCGCCGCCGGCGATCCGGCCACGCTGCGCCGCGCGCCTCTCTGCCGTCCCGCCTCGCCGGCGGAGGAGGGCAGACGATGGTGACCACGGCCCAGCCCCGCCTCCTCGACCACGTCGTCAGCGCGCACCAGTTCGACCGCGACCTCCTCGAGCAGGTGGTCGAGCGCGCCGCCGCCCTGGACGGGGTGCGGGACCGCCGGCTCGAGGGCCGCATCATGGCCACGCTCTTCTACGAGCCCAGCACCCGCACCCGGCTCTCCTTCGAGTCGGCGATGGTGCGGATGGGCGGCTCGGTGATCGGCACCGAGGCGGCGCGAGAGTTCTCCAGCGCCATCAAGGGCGAGACCCTCGAGGACACGGTGCGCATGGTGGAGGCCTACGCCGACGTCATCGTCCTCCGTCACGACGAAGCCGGGGCGGCGGCCCGCGCCGCCGCGGTGGCGAGCGTGCCCATCGTCAACGCCGGCGACGGCCCCGGGGAGCACCCCACCCAGGCGCTCCTCGACCTGGTCACCATCCACCGCGAGCTGGGCCGGGTGGACGGCCTCCACGTGATCCTCTGCGGCGACCTCCGCCACGGCCGCACCGCGCGGTCGCTGGCGCTGCTGCTCACCCTGTACCAGGGGGTGCGGATCACCATGGTGGCGCCGCAGGTGGTGCAGATGGAGCCCGACATCCTCGGGCTGCTGCACTCCCGCGGGGTGCCGTACAGGATCACCGACAACCTCATCGAGGCGGTCGCCGACGCCGACGTGGTCTACCAGACGCGCATCCAGAAGGAGCGCTTCGCCGATCCCGCCGACTTCGGCCGGGCCCGCGGCGACACCCGCATCGACGCCCGGGTGATGGCGCGGCTGCCCGCGGCGGCGATCGTCATGCACCCGCTGCCGCGGGTCGACGAGATCCACCCCGAGGTCGACGCCGACCCCCGCGCCGCCTACTTCCGGCAGGCGCGCAACGGGGTGGCGGTGCGGATGGCGCTGCTGGAGATGCTGCTCGGGGAGAACCTGCCCGGATGACCGGGTCGCCGCCGGGGGCGTCGTCCCGCCTGCTCGACTCGGCCGAGCTCAGCCGCGCGGTGCGCCGCCTCGCCCACGAGGTGCGCGAGCGCCATCCCGGGCTGGCCGGGGTGGTGCTCGCCGCGGTCTGCGACGGCGGCATGCCCCTCGCCCGCCGGCTGCGCGACCAGCTCGCCGAGCTCGGCGAGCCGGAACCGCCGCTCCTCGCCCTCGACGTCCGCGACTACCGAGACGACCGGCCCCGCCCCGCCCGGCCGGTCGCCGGGGCGCTCCGCCGGGTGCCCCCGGCGGGCGGCGGCGGTGGCGCGCTCGAGCCGGCGCGGGTCGAGGCGGCCACGGTGGTCCTGGTCGACGACGTCATCCACACCGGGCGCACCCTGCGGGCGGCGCTCGATCTGCTCGCCGACCACGGCCGGCCGGCCGCGGTGGAGCCCCTGGTGCTGATCGACCGCGGCCACCGCGAGCTGCCGGTGCGCGCCACCTACGTGGGCCGCAACCTGCCCGTGGCCGCCGGCTCCTGGGTGGAGGTGGTCTGGGACCCGGCGGGGGCGGGGGCCTGGCTGGTGGAGCCGCAGCCGGCCACCCCGGGTGGGGGGCCGCCGGCGTGACCGTGCTCAACGTCGTCCTCCGCGGCATCCGGGTCATCGACCCGCTCGCCGGACGAGACCAGGTGGACATGGACGTCTGGCTGCGCGGCGGGCGGATCGAGGCGATCGAGCGCCGGATCCGCACCGACCAGGTGCCCACCCTCGACCTCGCCCGCGCCCCCGGCCTTCCCGAGGTGGTGCTCTGCCCCGGCTTCATCGACCTCCACACCCACCTGCGCGAGCCCGGCGGCGAGGACGCCGAGACGGTGAGCAGCGGCGCCGAAGCGGCCGCGGTGGGGGGCTTCACCCAGCTGGTGGCGATGGCCAACACCCGCCCCCCGGTCGACAGCCCGGAGCGCCTCGCGGACGCCCGCCGGCGCGCCCGCCAGGCCCCGGTGCGGGTGCTGAGCGCCGCCGCGGTCACCACCGGCCTGCGCGGCCGCGAGCTGGTCGACACCGCCGCCTGCGCGGCGGCCGGCGCCGCCGCCTTCACCGACGACGGCCGCAACGCGGCGCCGACCCGGCTGCTCGCCGAGGCGCTTCGCGCCGCCGCCGAGGTCGACCGGGTGGTGCTGGTCCACCCCGAGGACGAGTCGATGGTGGCCGCCGCCAACCCCGACGTGCCCTCGGTGATCCGCTGCCCCCACCGCCCCGCCGAGTGCGAGGTGGTGGCGGTCGAGCAGGCGCTGCGTGCTCTCACCCAGGCGGGTCGCGGCCGGCTCCACCTCCAGCACCTGTCCTGCGCCGGCTCGCTGAACCTGCTCCGCACCGCCCGCGAGCTCGACTTCCCGGTGACCGCGGAGGTGACCCCGCACCACCTGGCGATGTGGCTGCCCTTCGAGCGCGAGCCCGACCCCCCGGCGCTCCGCAAGGTGAACCCGCCGCTGCGCACCGAGCAGGACCGCCGCGCCCTGGTGGAGGCGCTCCGCGAGGGCGTCCTCGACGCCGTCGCCACCGACCACGCCCCCCATCCCGCCGAGGACAAGGTGGGCGACTACGCCGACACCGCCCCGGGGATGATCGGGCTGGAGACGGCGCTCGCCACCTGCCTCACCCTGGGCGGGATGGGCGGCTCCTGGCTGCCGGTGCTGGTCGAGCGGCTCACCGCCGGCCCCTGGCGGGTGCTCGGCGCCGCCGCCGGGCTGCGCGAGCCGCGGCTGCGCCTGGCCCAGCCCTGCAGCTTCACGGTCTTCGACCCCGACCAGGAGTGGGTGGTCGGGTCCGAGCCGCTGCGCTCGCGGAGCGGCAACACCCCGCTGCTCGGCGTGCCGCTGCGCGGACGGGTGCTGCTCACCGTCTCCGAGGGAGCCATCGTCCACCTCTCCCCGTCACTGGAGCTGCCGGGGCTCACCGCGGTGCCGGGTGGCTGAGCGGGGCCGGCTGGCCCTGGAGACGGGGCGCTGCTTCGAGGGCGTCCTGTTCGGTGCCGAGGTGTCCGAGGCGAGCGGGGAGGTGGTCTTCAACACCTGCATGACCGGCTACCAGGAGGTCGCGACCGACCCCTCCTACGCCGGCCAGGTGGTGGTGATGACCCATCCGCTGATCGGCAACTACGGCTGCCGTGACGAGGACGCGGAGTCGGCGCGGGTGTGGGCGCGCGCGATGGTGGTGCGCGAGCTCTCCCCGCAGATCGGCCACCCGCTCGGCGAGCGCAGCCTCGACGAGGAGCTGCGCCGCAACGGCGTCCCCGGCCTGCGCGGGGTCGACACCCGCGCCCTGACCCGCCACCTGCGCGACCACGGCACGGTGCGGGCGGTGCTCGCCCCGGCGGCGGTGATGAGCCCCGAGGAGCAGGTGGCGCGGGCCCGCACCGCGCCCCACGTCGGCGACCAGGACCTGGTCGCCGAGTGCACGCTCCGCGAGCCGTGGATGCTCTGGGAGGAGCCGCTGCACCCCACCCTGGAGCGCGCGCTCCGCGCCGCCGGCGGGGTCGGCGCCTTCGCCGGGGTGCGGATCGTCGCCGTCGACCTCGGGGTGAAGCGCAACAGCCTGCGGGCCCTGCGCAGCCGTGGCGCCGAGGTGGTGCTGGTGCCCTGCGACGCCACCCTCGACGACGTGCTCCGCCACCGGCCCGCAGGGGTGATGCTCTCCAACGGCCCCGGCGACCCGGCGGTGCTCCCCGGGGCGGTGCGCCTCTGCGCCGCCCTGCTGGAGCGGCGCGTCCCCCTGCTGGGCATCTGCCTCGGCCACCAGGTGCTCGGCCGGGCGGTGGGCGCCACCACGTCGAAGCTCAAGTTCGGCCACCACGGCGGCAACCACCCCGTCCACGACCTCGCCGGCGGCGGCGTCTTCGTCACCTCGCAGAACCACGAGTTCCAGGTCGACGGCGGCTCGATCCCCGAGGGATCGGGCTGGTACGTGAGCGAGCGCAACCTCAACGACGGCAGCGTCGAGGGGTTGCGCCACACCAGCCAGCCCGCCTTCTCGGTGCAGTACCACCCCGAGGGCGCCCCCGGCCCTCAGGACCGCGCCGCCGTGTTCGACGAGTTCCTGTCGATGGCGGCAGGAACGAGCGGGCCGGCGGTGGTGGTGCGGACGGCACCGGAGCCCGGGCCCGCCACCGACCCGCCGCGCTGCGTGCTGGTGGTGGGCAGCGGCCCGATCGTCATCGGCCAGGCGGCCGAGTTCGACTACGCCGGCACCCAGGCCTGCCGCGCCCTCCGCGAGGAGGGCATCCGGGTCGTGCTGGTGAACAGCAACCCGGCGACGATCATGACCGACGACGACAGCGCCGACGCCGTCTACGTCGAGCCGCTCACCGTGCCCGTGATCGAGCGGATCATCGAGCGGGAGCGGCCCGACGGCCTGCTCGCCACCCTCGGCGGCCAGACCGGGCTCAACCTCGCCATCGCCCTCGACGACGCCGGCGTGCTCGAGCGCCACGGGGTGCGACTCCTGGGGACGCCGCTCCGCGCCATCCGCGCCGCCGAGGACCGTGAGCTCTTCAAGCGGCTGCTCGTCGAGATCGGCGAGCCGGTGCCGGCGTCGGCGACGGTGTCCTCCCCGGCGGAGGGGCGGGCGGTGCGCGAGCAGCTGGGGCTGCCCCTGGTGGTCCGCCCCGCCTTCACCCTCGGCGGCACCGGCGGCGGGATCTGCGAGAGCGAGGCCCAGTACACCGAGACGGTGGCCTCCGGGCTCGCCGCCTCGCCGATCGGCCAGGTGCTGGTGGAGCGCTCGCTGCTGGGCTGGCGCGAGCTCGAGTACGAGGTGATGCGCGACGCCTCGGGCACCTGCATCACCGTCTGCAACATGGAGAACCTCGACCCGATGGGGGTGCACACCGGCGACTCCATCGTGGTCGCGCCCTCCCAGACGCTCACCGACCGCGAGCACCAGCAGCTGCGCAGCGCAGCGCTGCGGATCATCAACGCGCTGGAGATCGCCGGCGGCTGCAACGTGCAGTTCGCCCTCGCCCCCGACTCCCACGAGTACTTCGTCATCGAGGTGAACCCGCGGGTGTCGCGGTCCTCGGCCCTCGCCTCCAAGGCGACCGGGTATCCGATCGCGCGCGCCGCCGCGAAGATCGCCGCCGGCCGGCGGCTCGCCGAGATCACCAACCCGGTCACCGGGCAGAGCTGCGCCGCCTTCGAGCCCGCCCTCGACTACTGCGTGGTGAAGATCCCGCGCTGGCCCTTCGACAAGTTCCCCGAGGGCGACCGGCGGCTCACCACCCAGATGAAGTCGACCGGCGAGGTGATGGCGATCGAGCGCTCCTTCGAGGCGGCGATGGTGAAGGCGATCCGCTCGCTCGAGCAGGGCCGGCCGGATGCCGCCCAGCTGGGCTCGGCGGTGCTGATCGACGCCCCCAACGACCGCCGCCTCTTCGCCATCCTCGAGGCGCTGCGCCGCGGCGTCCCCGTCGCCGAGCTTGCGGCGCGCAGCGGCTACATGCCCTGGTTCGTGGAGCGGCTCGCCACCATCGTCGTCGCCGAGGAGCGGCTGCGGACCGAGGGCCTGGAGGCGAGCGCGCTCACCGCCGCGAAGCGGCTGGGCATCGCCGACGCCCGCATCGCCGAGCTCTGCTCGGTGCGGGCGGCGGCGGTGCGCGGCGCCCGCGAGGCCGCCGGGCTGGTGCCCGTCTACCGCTGCGTCGACACCTGTGCCGGCGAGTTCGAGGCCTCGACGCCGTACTACTACTCGACCTTCGACGAGGAGGACGAGGGGCCCGCCGGCACGGTCCGCGAGAGCGGCGACGCCGGCCCGGTGGTGGTGCTCGGCTCGGGGCCGATCCGGATCGGCCAGGGCATCGAGTTCGACTACTGCAGCGTCCAGGCGGCGCTGGCGCTGCGCCGCCGCGGGGCCGAGGCGGTGATGGTGAACAGCAACCCGGAGACGGTGTCCACCGACTTCGACTGCAGCACCCGGCTCTACTTCGAGCCCCTCGACGAGGAGGCGGTGGCCGGTGTCATCGCCGCCGAGCGTCCCCGGGGCGTGGTGGTGCAGTTCGGCGGCCAGACCGCCATCAACCTCGCCGCCCCGCTGACCGCGCGCGGGGTGACCCTGCTGGGGAGCGGGGTCGACGCCATCGACGCCGCCGAGGACCGCCACCGCTTCGAGGCGCTGCTCCGCACCCTCGACATCCCCCAGCCCCCCGGGGCGGCGACCGTCGATCCGGTGGAGGCGCTGGCGATCGCCGACCGGATCGGCTTCCCGGTGCTGGTGCGGCCCTCGTACGTGCTCGGCGGACGGGCGATGGAGGTGGTCCACGGCCGGGACGCGCTGGAGCGCTACCTGGTCGCCGCGATGGCCGCGGTCCCCGACCAGGACAACGGGCGCCGCGGCACCGTGCTCGTCGACAAGTACCTGCTCGGCACCGAGGTGGAGGTCGACGCCATCTGCGACGGCGAGGCGGTGGTGATCCCCGGGATCATGGAGCACGTCGAGCGCGCCGGCGTGCACAGCGGCGACTCGATGGCGGTGTACCCCGCCGCCCTCGACCCGGAGGTGCGCGCGCAGGTCGTCGACGCCACCACCCGGATGGCGCTGGCGCTCGGGGTCCGCGGCCTCTGCAACGTCCAGTACGTGGTCCATCGCGGCCGGGTGCACGTCATCGAGGTGAACCCCCGGGCGTCGCGCACGGTGCCCTTCCTCAGCAAGGTCACCGGGGTGCCGATGGTCGAGCTCGCGGTCCGGGTGATGCTCGGCGAGACCCTCGCCGGCTGCGGCTGGGAGGGGGGCGTGGTGGCGGAGCGGCCGCTGGTGGCGGTGAAGGCGCCGGTGTTCTCGATGGTCAAGCTCACCGCCGTCGACAGCGTGCTCAGCCCGGAGATGAAGTCGACCGGCGAGGTGATGGGGGTGGACGTCGACCTCGGCGCCGCCCTCGAGAAGGCCTTCCTCGCCACCCTCGGGTCACTGCCGAGCAGCGGCGGCGCGCTCTGCAGCATCGCCGACGCCGACAAGCCGGAGGCGCTGCCGGTGCTCGCCCAGCTCAGCGGCCTCGGCTTCACCCTCTACGCCACCGAGGGCACCGCCGCCACCCTCCGCGACGCCGGCATCAGCGCCGTCACCGTCGGCAAGCTCGGCAACGGGCGCCCCAACGTCATCGACGTCATCGAGGACGGCCGGGTGTCGCTGGTGATCAACACGCCGTCGGGCGTCCAGACCGACGAGCTCCGATTCGACGCCAGCTTCGACGGCTCGGCGCCGCGGAGCGTGAAGGACGGGTTCCTCATCCGCCTCGCCGCGGCGCGGCGGCGCATCCCCTGCTGCACCTGGCTCGACACCGCCGCGGCGCTGGTCAACGTGATGAGCCGCCACCACGCCGGCGAGCAGATCGCCGTCGCCACGGTGCGCGGCTACCGCGACGGCACCGTCGCCGCCCGCCGGTGACCGCGGCGGCGGCGGCCCGGCTCTCCGACCTCGGCCGCGCCGCCGACGAGGGCGGCGAGGTGGTGGGGGTCGAGCACCTCGGCGGCGGCCTCGTCGAGCTGTCGGTGCGCCTCCCGCACCTCGCCGCGGCCGCCCGGCCGGGCGAGTTCGCCCAGCTGCGCTGCGGGCCGCCGCCGCTGCCGCTGCTCCGCCGCCCCTTCAGCGTCGCCTGGGTGGACGGCGAGGTCTGCGCCTTCGTGTTCGAGCCGGTGGGGGAGGGTACCCGGCGGCTGGCCGCGCTCCGCGCCGGCGACCCCCTCCAGTCGCTGGGGCCGCTCGGCACCGGCTTCACCCTGCCCGCTCGCGGCCGGGTGGTGTGCGTCGCCGGCGGCCTCGGCTGCGCCCCCTTCCCGCTGGCGGCGCGACGGGCCCGGCAGGCGGGCGCCGCGGAGGTGGTGGTGCTCAATGGCGCCGCCTCGGCGGAGCGGCTGTACCCCGCGGAGCGGCTCTCCCGCGGTGACCCGGGGATCCGGGTGGTCGAGGCCACCGACGACGGCAGCCGCGGCCACCGCGGCCACGTCACCGACCTGGTGACCGGCGAGCTGGGCGGCGCCGCCGTGCTCTGGGCCTGCGGGCCCAACCCGATGCTGGTCGCGCTCGCCGCGGTGCTCGGCGGGGCCGGCGTCGCCCTCCCGCCGGTCGTCGAGGCCTCGCTCGAGGCGCCGATGGGCTGCGGCTTCGGCACCTGCCTCGGCTGCGCCCTGCCGGTGCGCGACGGCGCCGGCGGCCGCTTCGCGCTCTGCTGCCGCGAGGGCCCGGTGATGCCGGTCGACGCCGTGGACTGGGAGGCGCTGGCGGCGCTGCCGCCGGCGCACGTCGCATGACCCGGCTCGACCTCGGCGTCGACCTCGGCCGGGGGCTGGTGCTGCCCAACCCGATCGGCGTCGCCAGCGGCACCTTCGGCTACGGCTTCGAGTTCGAGCAGCTGGTCGACATCCAGCGGCTGGGGGCGATCTGGACCAAGGGCACCACCCTGCTGCCCCGGGCGGGGAACCCGCCGCCGCGGGTGGCCGAGACCACCGGGGGCATGCTGAACAGCATCGGCCTCCACAACCCCGGCGTCGAGCACGTGGCCACCGTCTACGCGCCCCGCTTCGCCGGCTGGCGGGTGCCCGTGGTCGTCAACGTCGCCGGCGGCGGCCTCGAGGAGTACGTGGCGGTGGTGCGCCGCCTCGAAGGCGTCCCCGGCGTCGCCGGCATCGAGCTGAACATCTCCTGCCCGAACATCGCCCACGGCCTCGACTTCGGCCGCGACCCCGCCGCCGCCGCCCGGGTGGTCGAGGCGGTGCGGGCGGTCACCCGGCTCTGCCTGGTGGTGAAGCTGAGCCCGAACGTCACCGCCATCGCCGAGGTCGCCCGGGCGGTGGAGGCCGCCGGCGCCGACGCGATCAGCGCCGTGAACACGTTCGTGGGCATGAAGGTTCACCTCGGGGTGCGCCGGCCGGTGCTGCCCCGCGGCGGCACCGGCGGCCTCAGCGGGCCGGCGATCAAGCCGCTGGCGCTCGCCGCGGTGGCGGCGGTGCGGGCGGCGGTGCGGGTGCCGGTGGTGGGCGTCGGGGGGATCTCCGCCGCCGCCGACGCGCTGGAGTTCTTCGTGGCCGGCGCCGACGCCGTCCAGGTGGGCACCGCGAGCTTCGCCGACTGCGGCGCGGCGCTCGAGGTGCTCGAGGGCTGCGTCGCCTACGCCGCCCGCCACCGCCTCGGGCGGCTCACCGAGCTGCGCTGGACGCCTCCCTCCGATCGCGTCGAATCACCCCCGACGCCGACGTCGGTACGATGACCGTGTCCTCCGTGTACCACCGGGGGGCGGACGGAGGGAAGCGATGCAGGTGCGCGAGCGGGTCGCGGTGGTGCTGATCACCCTGAGCGTGGTGGCCACCCTGGTCCTCGGCGGCGCCGCCGCCTACGAGCTGGGGCGGAGCAACGCGGAGCCGGTCAGCGTCGTCCAGAGCCTGCCCGGCACCAGCACCGGTGCCGCCACGGGCGGGGCCCAGGACTCCGCCGGCCTCCCCGCCAGCGGCCAGGGGACCGCCGCCTCGGGCGGTGCGGTGGGCGGCGGAGCCGCCGGCGGCGGCGCGGCCACCTCGACGGGCCCGGTCGCCGCGGCACCGCGCGCGGCGGCGCCCGGCGCGGCGGCGGGGCGTCCCGCCTCGGCCCCGGCGGGCGTCGCCAACGGGGTGATCACCGTCGGCGGGATCTTCGACGAGACCGGGCCGCTCGACACCACCACCCACCGCGACACCGTCCGCGCCTACTTCAACATGGTCAACGCCGCCGGCGGCGTCAACGGCTACAAGCTGCAGCTGATCGACTGCGACTCGGCGTTCGACCCCACCCGCGCCCACCAGTGCTCCGACCGGCTGATGAACCAGGGCATCCTCGCCATGGTGGGCTCGCTGTCGGTGAGCGGCGAGCAGGCGGAGGTGCCCTACATCACCTCCAAGGGCGTCCCCGTGATCGGGGGCCTGGGCCTCCCCGCCGAGTTCCAGTCGCCGCTGTCGTACCCGGTGAGCATGAACATCCTCAGCGAGGGCGCCAACGCGATGGCCTCCCACGCCAGGGACATCGGCATCCAGCATCCCGCGATCCTGGTGGTGAACTCGCCGGCGTCGGCGCCGGGTGAGCAGGCGCTGATCGAGGCCCTGCACCGCAACGGCATCCAGGAGAAGAGCGCCGACCTGGTCGAGGCGACCAAGCCCGACTACACCGACATCGCCGTGAAGCTGCGCCTCGAGGGCGCCGACTCGGTGGTCGGCGTGCTCGACCCCTTCTCCTACGCTCGGATGTACCAGGCCTTCGACCGCCAGGGCTACCACCCCAAGGTCCTCGCCCCCGGCCTCGACAAGCCGGCGGCGGCGAAGCAGTACGGACCGGCCGTCTACGGTGCGGAATCGCTGACCTGGTACCTCGAGCCCGACGAGCACCTGAACTCGCCGGCGATCAGCGAGTACCTCAACACCGTGCAGCACTACTTCCCCAACCAGGTGGCCGGTCTCGACGTCTACACCGAGGGGGGCTGGATCGCCGCCAAGCTGTTCGTCGAAGCGCTGCGCCGGATCGGTCCGCAGCCGGTGACCGCGCTGTCGCTGGTGACCGCGCTGAACGGCATCAAGAACTTCGACACCGGGCTGACGGTTCCGCTCAGCTACTCGGCGGGCCCCTCCCACGACCCGAACCACTGCGTGCAGTGGATCCGCAACCAGCAGGGCACCTGGCACACCTACTCCAACTGGACCTGCTTCTGAGCCAGGCCCGGAGAGTTCGCGAAGTCGCTGATCGGGTCGTGCAAGCGGGCCGGGCGGTGGAGGGAGAGTTGCCGAACCCCCGAGGTTTGCTGCCAGGACCCATTTCCGAAAAACCATGAAATCGCACGCCGGGCGGCGTACCATCCCCGCCAGCGCCATGGCAGCAGCGGCGGAGCGAGGTTCGGCGTGAAACCGGTCGAGGCCACCTTCCGGGGTCTCCTGGAGGCGGCTCCCGACGCGATCCTGGCCGTCGACTCCGACGGGCTGGTCGTGTTCATGAATGCCCAGGCCGAACGGCTGCTCGGGTACGGCCGAGAGGAGCTCGTCGGCCGGCCGGTGGAGTTGCTGGTGCCGGAGGGCGCGCGCCGGGTCCATCCGTCGCATCGCAGCCGCTACGTCGGAGACCCCCGGCCGCGGCCGATGGGCGCGGGCACGGAGCTGGCGGCGCGGCGTCGCGACGGCACCCGGTTCCCCGCGGAGATCAGCCTCAACGCCCTGGAGAGCCCGGACGGGCCGCTGGTCGCCGTCGCCATCCGCGACGTGACCGAGCGGCTGCGGGTCCAGGCCGACGGCGAGCGGCTGCGGGCCGAGGCGGAGCGCCAGCGGTTCGAGAGCAAGCTGCACCAGTCGCAGCGTCTCGAGAGCCTCGGTCAGCTCGCCGGCGGCGTCGCGCATGACTTCAACAACATCCTCGCGGTCATCCTCATCTACACGGCGATGGTCGCCGAGGAGGTGAGCAGGGCCACCGCGCTGCCCGGGGGCGACCGCTGGGAGCCGGTTCGGGCCGACATCGCCCAGATCCAGAAGGCGGCGGAGCGCGCCACCGCGCTCACCCACCAGCTGCTCGCCTTCGGACGCCGCGAGGTGGTGCGCCCGCGGGTGATGAGCCTCAACCAGGTCGTCGCCGGGGTCGAGGAGATGCTCCGCCGGACCCTCGGCGAGCACGTCGAGCTGGAGGTGGTGCTCGCCCCCGACCTGGCGCGGATCATGGCCGACCCCGGACAGATCGAGCAGGTGCTCGTCAACGTCGCGCTCAATGCCCGTGACGCCATGGCCGGGGGCGGCCGGCTCACCATCGACACCGCCAATGTCAGCGTCCGTATGGGGGACCACATGGCGCCGCTCCAGGAGCCGGGCGACTACGCCCGGCTGCGCGTCAGCGACACCGGGGCAGGGATGACCGCCGACGTCCTCGAGCACGCCTTCGAGCCCTTCTACACCACCAAGCCGAAGGGGGAGGGCTCGGGCCTCGGCCTGGCGACCGTGTACGGCATCGTCACCCAGGCCGAGGGAACCGTGCGCATCTACTCGGAGCCGGGGATCGGCACCACCTTCTCCGCGATGTTCCCCGCCACCGAGGCGATCGCGGCGTCCCCGGAGCTCGCGTCCGCGGCACCGGCGCAGACCGCCGGCGGAGAGACCGTCCTGGTGGTGGAGGACGAGGAGGCGATGCGCGAGGTGACCCGGCGGATCCTGGCGCGCAACGGCTATCAGGTGATCACCGCCCGTGGTGGTGAGGACGCGCTCGCCATCGTGCGCGCGCACGATGGGCGCATCGACCTACTGCTCACCGACGTGGTGATGCCGCAGATGCTCGGCAAGGAGGTGGCGGAGCGGGTGGCCGCTCTGCTCCCGGGGCTGCGCGTCCTCTACATGTCCGGGTACGCCCACCCGGTGCTGACCTCGCAGGGAACCCTGGCGGAGGGGGTCACGCTTCTCGAGAAGCCCTTCTCCGCGCCGGTGCTCCTCGCCAAGGTCAGGGAGGCCCTGGACGCCGGGTGACCGACACGCGGATCCGGGTCCTCCTCGTCGACGACCATGCCATGGTCGCCGAGGGCTTCCGCCGGCTGCTCGACGCCACCGAGGACATCGAGGTGGTGGGGGTGGCGGGCACCGCCGCCGCGGCGGCCGACGCGGCCACCGAGCATCGTCCCGACGTCGTGCTGATGGACTACCGGCTGCCGGACGGCCCCGGGACGGCGGCCGCGGCACGGATCCGGGCCGAGGTGCCCGGAGCCCGGGTGATCATGCTCACCGGCAGCGACGAGCCAGAGGCCCTCCGCGCCGCGCTCGCCGCGGGGTGCGTGGGCTACCTCGAGAAGACGGGCCCGCTCGACCGGCTGCCGGCCGCGATCCGGGCGGCGGCGGCGGGCGAGACGGTGATCTCGCCGCACCACCTCGCCCAGCTCTCCCGCGGGCCCGGCGCCGCAGCGCTGCGCCAGCACACCCTGACCCGGCGCGAGCTGGAGATCCTGCGCCTGGTCGCCGAGGGGATGTCCAACCAGATGATCGCCGACGCCGCCGTCGTCAGCATCCACACCGTCCGGACGCACATCCAGGCGATCCTCGAGAAGGTGGGCGCGCACTCGAAGCTCGAGGCGGTCACGATCGCCCGCCGGCAGGGGCTGCTCGGCCCCGACTGAGCACGGGCTACTGCATGCGCACTAGCCGAATCTCGTACGAAGGGGCGTTGTGAGCACGGCGAGGCGGCCCCAGTCTTCCTCACCATGAGAACCGCAGCCGCCACGGTCCTGATCGTCGAGGACGATCCCGCCAACCGAGCCGTCCTGCGGATGGCCTGCCAGGGTGCCGGCCTCGAGGTCGTCGAGGCCGCCACCGGGACCGCCGCGGTGGAGATGGCGCGCGATGCCGAGCCGGACATCGTGCTCGTCGACCTGAGCCTCCCCGACATCTCCGGGCTGGACGTCTGCCGCCGCCTTCGCGCCGCGGCGATCACCGCGCCGCTCGTGGTGGTGAGCGGCTCCACCGACCTGGTCGACGTCGTCGTCGCCCTCGAGATCGGCGCCGACGACTACGTGCGCAAGCCGTACCCCATCAGCGAGCTGCTCGCCCGGCTCGCCGCCCATCTGCGCCGGTCGCGCAACGCGACCCGCCCGAACCCCGTCCGCGGCGTGCTCGAGTATCAGGGTCTGAGCATCGACCTCGGACGGCGGCGCGTCCACCGTGACGGCACCGAGGTCCGCCTCAGCGGGGTGCAGTACCAGCTGCTCACCCTCCTCGCGGCGCGCCCGGGCACCGTGGTTCCGCGCAACGAGTTGCTCGAGGTGCTGCGCCCCGGAACCGACCGTCGCACCGTGGACGTCCACATCCACCGCCTGCGCCAGCGCCTCGCGGACCGCCCCGAGACCACCGGGTACATCACCGCGATCACCGGCGTCGGCTACCGCTTCGACGCCGCCGCCGGCGCGGCTGCCGCCTGACCGCAGACGTGTTCATGACCACCGCCGTCATCGCACCGCTGCGCCGCGCGGCGGCGGCGCTTCCCGAGGGCCGGGGGCTGGAACCCGAGGCGTGGAGGAGGCGCCACCGCGTCATTCTCGGCGTCCTCTGGCTCCACGTCGTGGCGCTGCCGCTGTTCGGCATCGCGCGCGGATACTCGACCGGCCACGGCCTCACCGACACCGCCCCGGTGGCGCTGCTGGCGCTGGCGGCGCTGCAGCCGCGCGGTGGTCAGGTGCTCCGCTCGGTGCTCGCCGCACTGGGGCTGATGGCCTGCTCCGCGGTGCTGGTCCACCTCTCCGACGGCGCCATCGAGGCGCACTTCCACTTCTTCGTCATGATCGGGCTGCTCTCGGCGTATCGGGACTGGGTCCCGTTCCTCTTCGCGCTCGCCTTCGTGATCCTCGAGCACGGGCTGATGGGGGTGATCGACGCCCGCTCGGTGTACGACGGGATCGACGAGGTGCTGCATCCCTGGCGCTGGGCACTCATCCATGGTGGCTTCGTGCTCGCCGCGGCCGCGGCCAACGTCTATGCGTGGACCACGAGCGAGGAGGACCACCGGCGCGCCGTCGCCGAGTCGCGGCGCAGCGAGGAGGCCTTCCGGGCGCTCTTCGAGTGCAGCCCGCAGCCGATGTGGGTCTACGACGTGCGGACGCTGGGCTTCCTCGCCGTCAACGATGCGGCGATCACGCACTACGGGTACTCGCGCGACGAGTTCCTCGCCATGAGCATCCTCGACATCCGGCCGGCCGAGGATGCGGGCCGGGTGCGCGAGCGGGTGCGCCTCGCCAGCTCGGGCGCCGCCGGGGTCTGGGAGCACCGCCTGCGCGACGGCCGGAGCATCCAGGTCGAGATCTCCTCGGAGCAGCTCGCCTTCTATGGTCGCGACGCCAAGCTGATCGTCGCCCACGACATCACCGACCGCCTGGCGCTGGAGGGCGAGCTGCACCATCGCGCCTTCCACGACACCCTCTGCGGACTGGCCAATCGCGAGCTGTTCCACGACCGGCTGGGTCACGCGCTGGCGCGGCTGTCGCGACAGGGCCGGCCGCTCGCGGTGCTCACCCTCGACCTCGACGACTTCAAGGGGATCAACGACAGCCGCGGTCACGACGCCGGCGATCAGGTCCTCCGTGAGGTGGCGCGCCGTCTCAAGGACGCGGTGCGGCCGGGCGACACCGTCGCGCGCATGGGCGGGGACGAGTTCACGGTTCTGCTCGAGGAGGTCGACGTGGTTGCGGCGGAGGCGATCGCCGCCAGGATCGCCGCCGCGTTGCAGGAGCCCATCCTGGTGCAGGGTCAGGAGATCTGGGTCACGACCAGTGGTGGTCTATCGGTCTCCTCGGGGTGGAGTTGCGCCGAGCACGAGCTGCTGCGCGATGCCGACGTCGCCCTGTACGCAGCCAAGTCGGCCGGCAAGGGGGTGATCGAGACCTTCACGCCGGCGATGCGGGACAGCGGCGAACTGCACGACATCGAGCTTGCCGCCCGGCTGCGTCAGGCGTTGGTGCGCGGCGAGCTCTTCCTCGAGTACCAGCCGGTGGTCCGGCTCAGCACCGGCGGCGTCCGTGGCGTCGAGGCGCTGGTGCGCTGGCGCGACCCCGAGCGTGGCGTGGTCAGTCCCGCCGACTTCATCCCCATCGCCGAACACCGGGCTCATCGTCCCCCTCGGCGAGTGGGTGCTCGCCGAGGCCTGCCGTCAGGTGCGCACATGGGAGGCGGACGTGGTGGGCGGCGGCGAGCGGCTCGCGCTCTCGGTGAACATCTCGCCGCGCCAGTTGCGCGAGCCGGACTTCGTCGATCTGGTGACCCGGGTGCTCGACACCACCGGGTTCGACCCAGCGCAGCTCGTCCTCGAGCTGACCGAGAGCGCGGTGCTCGACGGGTTCGCCCGCTGCGTGGAGAGCCTCGAGCAGCTGCGTGCGCTCGGCATCCGTATCGCCATCGACGACTTCGGCTCGGGCTACTCGTCGCTCGGCTACCTGCGCGACCTTCCCCTCGACACCGTGAAGATCGACCGCCGCTTCATCACCGGCATCGGCGAGGACGCCGCGAGCCGCGAGCTGACCCTCGCCATCGTCCGGCTCGTCGACACCCTCGGGCTGCCCACCATCGCGGAGGGGATGGAGACCGCCGGCGAGCTCGACTACGTCCGCGCACTCGGCATCGACTTCGCCCAGGGCTACTTCCTCTCCCGGCCGCTCCCGGCGGCCGCGATGGCGCAGTTCCTCGCCGGCAGCCGGGTGGCGGAGCTGATGGAGCACGCCGCCGCCTCCTGACCTGGAACCGACGCCCGCCGTGTTACAACGGCAGAGGCAGGTGACAGGAGGGGTCCCCGTGCAGAAGCCACGTCTCGAATCGGTTCACCGACACCGTCGACGCGCTGTGGCGGGTGATCCGCGAGCACGGCATCACCCAGGAGGAGTGCGGCTGGCCGTGGGTTGGCTCACCGAGGCGGGGACGCAGCCCAACGAGGTCCCGCTGCTGCTCGACATCCTTCGTTCTTGCCAGAATCCCGGGCCCTACGCCCCCTTAGCTCATCGGTAGAGCAGCCGGCTTTTAACCGGTTGAGGGAGGTTCGATTCCTCCAGGGGGCAGCATCGAACGTGCCACAAGGCAAGTGTACGTGCCATGCTTTGAGATGTCATGCCAGAGCCGATCCGCGTGGGACCACAGGGACGCCTCGTCATCCCGGCGTCGCTCCGCCGCCTGATGGGTATCCACACCGGCGATGAGCTCATCCCGCTCGTCGAGGAGGGTCGGCTGATCCTGGCCACCCGCGAAGCCCTCCTCGCCGACCTCCAGGCGGAGTTCGCCGCCAGGGTGCCACCGCAGGTCAGCCTGTCCCAGGAGCTCCTCGCCGAGCGCCGCGAGGAGGCACGGCGGGAGGAGGAGCAGGCGCGCCCAGAGGAGGCGACCGGGACCCAGGGCTCGCCGTGACGGTCCCGGCCAGCGTCCTCGACGCCTCGGCCCTCCTCGCCTACCTCCAGCGTGAACCCGGTGCCGCCGACGTCGAGCCACTGATCGAGCGCGCGCGGATCTCGGCGGTCAACTGGTCCGAGCTCGTCCAGAAGTCTCTCGTGCGCGGCGTCGCCGTGGATCGCGTGGAGCGCCGCCTGCTGGCGCTGGGGCTCCTCATCGAGCCCTTCACGGCCGCCGATGCCGCTCTCGCCGCCGAGTTGTGGTCCATCACCCGCGCCGCCGGCCTCTCACTTGCGGACCGAGCCTGCCTGGCCCTCGCGCGGCGCCTGGGAGTGACGGCGATGACCACCGACGGAGCCTGGGCCCTGATCGCCGGCACCGCCGGGGTCACGGTCGGCGTCATCCGCTGATCGACCGCCACTGCCGCGGGAGAGCGAACGACGACGCTCACCGCGCACGTGCTCGACCAGGAGAGCTCCGTCCCAAACCGCTGCGACGGCGCCAAGCGCTGACAGAGCGCCGGAGGTCGCGGTGCTCCGGCGCTCTCAGTCGCCGCGCCGTGGCGGGCGCCGCCGGCGGGGAGGGCCGTGGCCATTGCCGTTGCCGGCGTTGCCGGAGGTGTCCTCGGGGCGGTACTCCTCGTGCTGGTACCTGCTGCCCTCGTCCTGGTTGCGGAGATACACGAGGAGCACGGCGCCGGCGACGGCGAAGAGCACGGCGGGCAGCAGGCCCAGGATGATGGCGTCCATGTCGAGCAGAGGCTACAGCGATCGGCCGGAAACGCCGCTCGGAGATCGTCAGCGCGGGCTGGCGGCCGGGGAGGGGTCCGGGGTGATCCCGGCGAGGCGGCACTGCGGCTGCACCAGCTGGGCGAGCCGGTCGCTGGCGGCGTACTCGGTGCGGCACCAGGTTCGGGCCTCGTCGCCGCAGCGGTGGAGCACGCCGCCGCCCATGGTGCTCGGCGCCAGCACGTTGACACAGCCGTTGGCCGACTCCCCGTAGCCGCCCCTGTGGGTCTCGGCCCAGGCGATCGTGCCCGCCGCCGACACCACCACGATCGCGGCGACCCCGCCGGCCACGCGCCGCTGGCGGCGCGTCCAGGGCGCCACTTCCCGGTAGGGGAGGCTGGGCATGGGCGCCATGATGCAGCATCGAGCTGGAGGACGGGACCCACGAGGCGCTGGACGGAGCCGTGACCCACGCCGAGGCGCATGGCTCTTCGGGGCGGTCCCCAGCCCGCATACTCCGGCTGGTCAGGCGGCATCCGGACGAGGGAGCGAGCAGGGTTGAGGGAGCGGATGGACCCGGCGGTCGAGGAGCGGATCCGCGCCCGGGCCTACGAGATCTGGGAGGAGGAGGGGCGCCCCGCCGGCCGGGACGTGGAGCACTGGATCCGGGCGGTGCTCGAGCTCGCCCGGGACGGCAACATCCGGCTGATGCCGGACGGCGTGCTCCAGACCGACGGCGTCCGCGACGACCCGCGGCGCGGCGGCAGCTGAGGCCGGGCCCGCCCGGATCGCCACGCGCGCACCCCCGAGCGGGGGACGCGCGTGGCGTCGGTGGACCGGCGCTGGTCAGCTGGCCAGCCGGTCGGGCACCTGCGGGTCGAGGGTGGCGGCGTAGCGCAGCCTGCAGCGCGCGCAGACGCCGAGGTGGGTGGTGACCCGGCGCAGCTGATGCGGGCGCATCGCCGCTGGGTCCTCCAGCAGGTGTGCGGTGGTCCGGCAGGCGGCGATTCCCGGCTGCGCACCCTCGAGGCGGAGGAATTCCGCCTTGAAGCGCTCCCGGGCGCGGTGGAGCAGGGTCTCGACCGCGCTGGTGCTGGTGCCCAGCCGGTCGGCGATCACGTGGTAGGGCATGCCGTGCAGCTCGCGGAGCGCGAGCACGGTGCGCTGCCGCGGCGGCAGCGTCGCGGCCACGTCCCAGACCAGGTTGCGGGTGCGCTGCAGCTCCTGGGCGGTCTCGGGCTGGCGGGTGCGGTCGCCGTCCGCCACCGACATCATCGCCAGCTCGGTCACGTCGCTGGCGGGCTCGAAGAGGCGCTTGCGCCGCCCCCTGCGGCGGAGCTCGTCATGGCAGAGGTTGACCGCGATCCGCTGGATCCACGACGAGACCCGGTAGCTCTCGTCGATCCGGTCGATGGTGCGCACGAACTGGAGGAAGGTGTCCTGGACGGTGTCCTCGGCCGCCTCCTCGGGCAGGTAGCGCAGGCACAGGTTGCGGATGCGGTCCCGGTACCGGCTGAAGAAGACCTCGAAGGCGCGCACGTCGCCGTTCCGGTAGGCGCGGATCAGGCTCATGTCGTCGTCGTCGGCCTGCGGCGCCGGTGGCACCGGCCGTGCCGGCGCGGCGCCCGGCGGCGGTGGCGGCAGCGTCACCACCCTCGGCACCGGTGTCCTGGTGGCGCGGGGCCGGCGTGCGACCGGCCGCGACACGGTGTCCGCCGCCGGTTCCCCGGCGGCGCTCGCGGTGCGCCGGCGAGCCGGCGCGGGCGTGGTGAGGACGTGGATCACGCCACTCACCATCGGGCTCTCCCCGATCATCTCTCTCCCCTCCCTGTTGCTCCGCGTCCCCGGCAGTACCTCGCCGTGACGCGCGCATAGAGAAGAGTACGACGACGCGTTCGACCTGTCTACTGGGTTGTGCCGTTTCGGTGCAATCTTGGTCCTCGAGGCTCTCCGGCGAGGCTCGGCTCGGGCGGACCGCAAGCACCCGAGCGATTGACGCGTTTCCAGCACGTGGCCTGCCTCGACCGTCCGTTCACCACCTTCCCCCGGGGGCCGCGCTCGTGACCAGCCGCGGGTCCTCCGGCTTCGGCGACCGCCCGCTCTCGGACGATCAGCTCCGCGAGGCCCTCGCCGCGTCGCTGGGCGTCGACGCCTCCGGACTTGCCCTGCTCAGCGGCCGCGAGGCGGCCACCGGGCTGGCCCGGCTGCGCGCCCTCCAGGACCGGGTGCGCGTCCTCGACGAGCAGGCCTCGACCGACGAGCTCACCGGGGTGCTCCGCCGCGGCGCCGGTATGGCCGCCCTCGAGCGCGAGATCGATCGGGCGCGCCGCTCCGAGGCCAGGCTGGTGGTCGCCTTCCTCGACGTCGACGGGCTGAAGCTGGTCAACGACCAGCACGGCCACGCCGCCGGCGACCGGCTGCTCTGCGACGTCGCCCTGGTGCTCCGCAGCCGGCTGCGCTCCTACGACCTGGTGATGCGCTGGGGCGGCGACGAGTTCGTCTGCGCCCTCTTCGGGGCCCAGACCCAGGGCGCCGAGCACCGCCTCGAGGCGGTGGCCGCGGGGATCGAGGCGGCCACCGGGGGACGGACGGTGAGCTGGGGGCTGGTGGCCCTCGAGGCCGCCGACACCGCCGCCACGATCGTCGGCCGCGCCGACGTCGCCCTCTACGAGCGGCGCCGCGCCGTGCTCCCGATGCCGGCCGCGGACGAGCCCGGGGTGGTGGAGGCGAACGGGGCTGCGGACCGCGACGTGGCTGGGGCACCATGACGGTGTGACCGCCCCGGCCCTCCACCCCGACCTCGCCCCGCTGGCGATGCTCCTCGGCGAGTGGCGGGGAGAGGGGAGGGGACAGTGGGGCCAGGGAGCACCCTTCGCGTACCGGGAGGAGGTGGTCTTCCGGCACAGCGGCAAGCCGGTCCTCGCCTACACCCAGCGCACCGTGGCGCTCGACGACGGCCGCCCCCTCCACGCCGAGATGGGCTACTGGCGTCCCGCCCCGGGCGGGGCGGTGGAGGTGACCATGGCCCACCCCACCGGCTTCGCCGAGATCGAGCTCGGCACCGTCGAGGGCGGACGGCTGCGGCTGGCCACCGCCTCCGTCGAGCGCACCCCCACCGCCAGGACGGTCACCCGGCTGGAGCGCGACCTCGAGGTCGACGGCGACTCCCTCCACTACGTGGTGCGGATGGCCACCGACGGCGGCGGCGCCGTCTGGCACCTGGAGGCGACGCTGCACCGTGCCCCCGCCACCGGCGAGGGCCGGTGACCACCGCCGCCGGCGGCCCCGAGGCGCCCCCCGCGGAGCGTGAGGCGCGGCGCGCGCAGCCCGTCCCGGCGGGCTTCCCGAGCCACTTCCCGGTGCGCGACGACGGCCGGCGGGCCTTCCGCTACACGGTCGTGGCCAACGCCGCCCGGCTCGGGGTGCGGCTCGCGCTCGGCCGCCACCTCCGCGTGCTCGGGCTCGAGAACCTCCCCGAGAAGGGCCCGCTGATCATCGCCAGCAATCACCTCAGCGCCCTCGACACCCTGATCGTCGGGGGCAACACCCCGGGCGCCAACTACGCCATGGCCAAGCGCGAGCTCTTCGGCAGGCGCCCGATCGCCTGGATGTGGGGCGGCTGCAACGTCTTCCCCGTCGACCGCCACACCGCCGACCGCTGGGCGCTGCGCACCTCCATCGAGGCGCTCGAGCGCGGCGGCCGGCTGATCCTCTGGGTGGAGGGAACCCGGGTCGAGGCTCCGGGGATGCAGCCCGCCGAGCCGGGGGTGGGATTCCTGCTCCGCCGGGTGCCGTGCGACGTGGTCCCGGTGGCGGTGTGGGGCAGCGAGAAGGCCCTGGTCAAGGGCCGCAAGCTGCCCCGCCGGGTGCCGGTCACCCTCCAGTACGGCAGGCCGTTCACCCCCGACCTCTCCGGTCCCCGTCGCGACCACCAGGGCGTCGCCGACCAGGTCGGGGCGCACATCGCCGCGCTCCTCCCCCCCGAGTACCGGGGGGTGTACGCCGAGGCCGCGGCCGCCCTCCTCGACCCCCCCGAGGGCTGAGCCGCAGCCCGATGCCCTGCGGCGTATGCTGGGTGCCGGTCCGCCTCAGGAGGTGATCGATGCCCCACCCTCCCCGCGACGAGGTGGTCTGCGTCGTCGGTGCCGGCTACGTCGGACTGGTCACCGGGGTCTGCCTCGCCGAGTCGGGGCGCACCGTCCACCTGGTCGAGATCGAGCCGCGCCGGCTGGAGCGGCTGAGCGCCGGCCGCTGCCCGATCCACGAGCCGGGGCTCGAGGAGATGCTCCAGCGGCTCCTCGCGGCGGGACGGCTCCACGTCACCGGGGACATCGCCGTCGGGGCGCGCGACGCCGGGGTGGTGATGATCGCGGTGGGCACGCCCCCGGCCGAGGACGGCGAGGCCGACCTCTCCCAGGTGCACGAGGCCGTCGCCAGCGCCGCCGCCAACGCCGCCCGCGGCGCGGTGATCGCGGTGAAGTCGACGATCCCGCCGGGGACGACGGCGAGCATGGTCTCCTCCCGCCTCGCCCCGGGCTTCCCGCTGGTGTCGTGCCCCGAGTTCCTCCGCGAGGGCTCGGCGATCCATGACTTCAACCACCCCACCCGCATCGTCGTCGGCGGCGACGACCGTGCCGCCTGCGAGCGGGTCGCCGCCCTCTTCGGGCACCTCGAGGCTCCGGTGATCATCACCGACTCGACCAGCTCGGAGATGGTGAAGTACGGCACCAACACCTTCCTCGCGCTGAAGATCTCCTTCATCAACGAGATCGCCCACCTCTGCGAGCTGACCGGCGCCGAGGTCGGGGCGGTGGCCGACGGCATGGGCCTCGACCCCCGGGTGGGCCGTGCCTTCCTCGACGCCGGGCTGGGCTTCGGGGGCTCCTGCTTCCCCAAGGACGTCCGCGCCCTGGAGGCGGCCGCGGCCGAGCACGGCCACAGCTTCTGGATGCTGAAGTCGGCGATCGAGGTCAACCTGATGCAGCGCCGCCGCTTCGTCGCCAAGGTGCGCGAGGCGCTGGGCGGCAGCGTCGACGGCCGGCGCCTGGCGGTGCTCGGCCTCGCCTTCAAGCCGGGCACCGACGACCTCCGCCAGGCGCCCGCCCTCGACGTCATCCGCCATCTCGAGCGGATGGGGGCGGCGGTCACCGCCACCGACCCCGCCGCCCTCGAGGGCGCCGCCCCGCTGCTCCCCGACACCACCCTGGTGGCCGACGCCTACGACTGCGTGCGCGGCGCCGACGCGGTGGTGCTGGTCACCGAGTGGCCCAGCTTCCGCCAGCTCGACTGGCGGCGGGTGGCGGCCAGCGTCGCCGGGCGGGTCGTGGTCGACGGCCGCAACTGCCTCGACGCCCCCCTGCTCACCGGCCTCGGCTTCGCCTACCACAGCGTCGGCCGGCGGGCGCTCCTGCCCGACTAGCGACGCCTACGCGAGGGTCCGACGCGCGGCCACCAGGGCGACCAGGGTCGGGGTCGCCGAGACGAGCACCACGGCGAGGCCGCGCCGGCTGAGGCCGCCGGAGCGGTACATCGCGGCGGTGAGGGCGAGGTCACCGGCCTGCATCACCGCGAGCAGGTCGAGCCAGCGCACGTCCACTTTCGGCTCGGCGGCCACCCGCAGCAGCCCGGCGCAGAGCACCAGGTCGCGGCAGCCGAAGAGCCGGGCCATGAACGCCACCCCGCGGCCCTCGGCCTCGAGCCCGACGGCGCTCAGGCCCAGCCGCGGGATCGCCATGCTGCCGGCGCCGACCACCATCCCGGCGGCTCCCACGAGGCGGACCACCGCGCGGGCCCGGCCGGGGTCGAGCCGTGGCAGCCGGGGCAGCCGTGGCACCCTACGAGCTCTCCTTGCGGGTGGTGCGGTCACGCTCCTCGGCGGCCGCGGCCTCCTCCCGCTGCTTCTCCTTCTCCCGCGCCGCCCGCCCCGCCTTGGCCTCCTCGTCGGTGCTCTCGAGGCAGACGAAGGCGACCACCTCCTTGGTGTCGGAGGCGCGGTCGAAGCGGATGATCGCGGTCTGGCTGAGCACCGTCTCCACCCGCCCCTCGGAGCCCACCGGGTAGTCGCCGATCGGCGTGCCGGTGCGCGGCCGGGTGTTCTGGATCAGCCGCACCCGCTCGCCGATGTTGAACGGCGGCTCCGGCTCCTCCTTGGCGCTGGGTGGCCGGCCCGGCGAGGGCCGGGCCGCGGGCCGCGCCGGCGCCGGCTTGGCGACCACGGCGACGACGTCGTCCTCGTCGATGTCCGCGGGAAGGTCGTCGTCGTCGGCGACGACGATCCCGACCTCGGCGTCGTCGGTGTCGTCATCGGCCGCGGCGACCTCGATGTCGGGGTCGTCGATCTCGGGCTCCGCCGCCTCGGCATCGTCCTCGGTCGCCTCGGCGCGAGGCGCCCGGGCGTCGTCGGGCTTGTCGGAAGTGCCCGTTGCGGGCTTGCGGCGTGTGGGCATGTGCAGGCTGTGGGGCTCGCGAGAATCAGTGGCGCCGATGCGGCAGGCTGGGGGAGGGGACCCGAGTGCCGGAGCATACGGGATGGGGGGGCCAGCACGGCCGTCCGCGGCCGTCCCCCGGCGGCCACGCCCCTAGAATCCCACCGATGATCGCTCGCCGGTGGCCCGTGTCGCTCTCCCCGGGCGCGCAGCGCCGCCTCCTCGAGATCCTGCCCGGTGCGCTGACCTGGCTGGTGCTGCTGTCTCCGGTGGCGGTCGCCTTCGCGATCCGGCTCAACGACCCCACCAAGCTGTGGGTGCTCGGCGTCGGCGCCATCCTGCTCGACTGCTACTGGTTCGTGCGCACCACCCTCACGGTGCGGTCGGTGCGGCGCTCGCTGCGGCGCATCGAGGCGACCGAGGCCACCGACTGGTGGGCGCACTGCCTGGAGATGGAGGTCCCGGAGGGAGCGCCGCACCCCACCGAGGTGGTGCAGTGCGCCCTCATCCCCACCTACACCGAGAGCTACTCGGTGCTGCGCGGCACCGTCGCCGCGCTGGCGGCGCAGAACTACCCCGACCGGCAGCGGGTGGTGGCGATCATCACCAGGGTCACCGACGTCGGCGGCTGGGAGAACGTCGCCCGGCTGCGCGAGGAGTTCGGCGACCGCTTCCTCGCGTTCCTCCACATCAAGGATCCGCTCCTCCCCGGCATCGTCGTCGGCAAGTCGGCGGCGATGGCCTACGGCGGCCCGGAGCTTCGCCGCGCCTGTGACGAGCTCGGGCTCGACCCGGCGAACACCCTGGTCACCGACCTCGACTCCGACTTCCGGCTCCATCCCCAGTACTGGGCGTACATCACCGCACAGTTCTGCGCCGCGCCCGACCGGCTCACCTCGATCTGGCAGCCGGTGCCGCTGTTCACCAACAACCTGTGGAAGGTGCCCGCGGCGGTGCGGGTGATGGCCACCGCCGCCACCCAGTGGCAGATGTTCCTCCACGACAACCCCCACCGGCTGGTGATGTTCTCGTCCTACACGATGCCGATGCGGCTGCTCACCGAGGTGGGCTACTGGGACAGCGACGTCATCCCCGAGGACTCGCGCTTCTTCTGGAAGTGCTTCTTCCGGTACGGCGAGCGGCTGCACGTGCGCCCCGCCTTCCTGACCGTGTGCGGCGACGCACCGAGGGCGCGTGACTACGCGAGCACCCACGTCTCCCAGTACAACCAGATCAAGCGCTGGGCCTGGGGGGTCACCGACATCGCCTACGTCACCACGCGCATGCTCGAGCACCGCGAGATCCCCTGGCGGCTGCGCGCCCGGCGCCTCGCCTACCTGGTGTTCAACCACCTGACCTGGACCACGCTGCCGGTGCTGCTCTTCTTCGGCGGCCTGCTCCCCGCCTTCATCGACCTCGACTACAGCCTCAGCACCGCGGCGCAGTGGATCAGCTACGCCACCGCCGGCATCCTCACCCTGACCCTGCTCAACACCCTGGTGCTGATCCATACCGACCGCCAGATGTGCGTCAAGCCGGCGGAGTGGCGGTGGTGGCGCCGCTGGTACGCCGACCTGCAGCTCTTCCTCTACCCGCCGGTCGGTCTGGCGCTCAGCGTGATGCCCGCGCTCGAGGCCCAGACCCGGCTGATGTTCGGCGCCTACATCGAGTACGTGGTCGCCGAGAAGGGCTGACAGAACGCGTCGATCGGACGTAACAGCGCGGTGGTGAACCGTGATCGGGATGTGAAGGTCGCGGACGGAGGCCGCTGCTACAACATCGGGGATGACGCCCCGAGAGACCGCCGCGACCGCTCTGCGCCGGGTCCGCCGCC
>DASXNK010000114.1 GCA_036495095.1 Candidatus Dormiibacterota bacterium
GTCGTCGGCGGCGGGCTCACCGCGGTGCAGCTCTGCCTCGGCGCGGTGGAGCGTGGCGCCCGGCCGGTGCTCCTCAGCCGTGCGCCCCTGCGCGAACGTGACTTCGACGTGCGTCCGGGATGGTTCACGTACCGGCTCGAGCGCTACCAGGCGCAGCCGGCGTGGGACCGCCGGGCGGAGACGCTGCGCGCCGAGCGCCGCGGCAGCGTGCCGGCGGCCGAGCTCGACGACCTCGCGACGTGCGAGGCGCGGGCGGAGCTCGACAGCCGGTGCGGCGTCGCCCTCCGCGAGGTGTCCTGGTCCGGGACGTCACTCGACGTGGACGGAGTGGGTGCCGACCGCCTCTGGCTCGCCACCGGGCACGGCTACCACGTCGCCGCCGAGCCTCTTCTCGACGAGCTGTGCCGGACCCATCCCGTCCGCGTCGTCGCGGGGCTGCCGGTGCTCACCGGCGACTGTCTCTGGCCGGGTACCGCGGTGCACGTGATGGGCGGGCTCGCGGCGCTCCAGCTGGGGCCGATCGCCCGCAACCTCGCCGGAGCACGCATCGCCGCCGAGCGCATCGCCGCCGCGGCCGGACGGCGGGCCCCCCTCCAGTACCCGGCGCCTCAGCCCACCGCGACGCCGACCCCGGCTCCGGCGCGCTGATCCCGGACCCGGCGCGCGAGCCGGGCGCATCCGTAGGTGAGGGCGGCGAGCCGGGGGGTGGTCGGCGCAAGATCGGACGCCGGTCCGGAGTCTGAAACAGTGTGCCCAGACTCCTGCCCCTGATCGGGACACTCGGCCTGATCACAGCTGCGCTGGCCGGCTGCGGCTCGGCGTCGCCCTGGCCGCCCTCGACGATCCCGACCGCGACCCCGCTGCCGAGCGGATACGTGCTGGTCCTGCCGCCGACCCCGAACACCTCGGCCTCGCCGACCCGGGAGGCCGCGGGGGCGAGCCAGGCGAAGCCGCCCAGCAACTGACCGGCCCGGCCTCCCACCGATAATGCGCCGGTGCTGCGGCGCAGGCGGATGCTGGTCGAGGGCGGCGTGCTGCTCGTCATCCTCGGGCTGCTCCGCGCCCCCAGCCTCCTCGAGCCGCCCTGGGCCGCCGATGAGGGGGCCTACGCCAACATCGGCCGGGCCCTCCACCTCGGCGGCGTGCTCTACCGGACCGTCTGGGACAACAAGCCGCCCGGTATCTACTGGCTGGCGGCGGCGGTCAGCGCCGGCGGCGCCTCGGTGCTGCGCATCCACCTCGCCCTGCTGGTGCTGGTGGCCGCCGGCACCGCGCTGGTGTGGGCCGCCGGCCGGCGGCTGGCCTCGCCGGGGGTGGGGCTGACCGCGGCGCTGCTCTTCGCGGTGCTCGCCTCGCTGCCCAACCTCGGCGGCGACCAGCTGAATGCCGAGGTCGCCGGGGCAGTCTGCGCCGCCGCCGGCATCCTCGTCCTGGTGTTCCGCCCCTCCACCGGCCGGCGCCGCGCGGCGGCGGCCGGCGGCCTGCTCGGCGCCGGCCTGCTCTTCAAGGCCACCTTCGCCGCCGACCTGCTGGCGGCGCTCGCCGTCCCCCTGCTCGCCGCGGTGGCGGCGGGCCGGCGCCCCGGGCGGGCCGAGGTGGCGGTGGCGGTGGCGGTCGTCGCCGGGGCGGTGGCGACGGTGGCCGCAGCGCTCGTCCCCCTCGCCCTCCAGGGCTCCCTGCCCGCCTTCGTCGACGTGGTCGTGCACCAGGACGCCCGCTACGCGCAGTGGGCGCAGCTGACCGGCCCCCGAGGCGGCGAGCCGATCGCCTTCGACGCCACCCCGAGCCTGCTGCTCCAGGCCGTCGGCGCCTCGCGGCTGCTCGCCGTCCTCGCCGCCGGCGCCGCCGCCGCCCTGCTGCTGGCCCGCCGGCGCCACCGCGGCGCGGCGCTCGTGGCCTGGTGGCTGGCCTGCGACCTGGCGGTCTGCATGGCCGACGCGCGGGGGTTCACCCACTACGCCCAGCAGATGGAGGCGCCGCTCGCCCTCGCCGCCGCGCTCGCCGCCGCCGCCCTCTGGCGCCGCCGCGACCGGCGCTCGCGCCTGCTCGCCCCGCTGGCGCTGCTGGCGGTCTGGCCGGTGATCGTCGGCGCCCTGTTCCTCCCCCGAGCCGGGGCGGCGCTCGCCCAGCACCACCGGCTGCCGCCGGTGTTCCTCGAGGGCACCTCCGGCCGGCAGCTGCCCGCCTACTACGCCCGCGCCGCCGGGGTGCTGCTCGGGGGCACCCGACTCGACGCCTACCGCGCCACCTTCGCCGGCAGCGAGTACCCCGCCGACCAGGCCCGCGCCGCCCTGCTGCGCCGTCACAGCCGTCCCGGCGACCCGGTCTTCGTCTGGGGCTGGACCAGCTCCTGGGTCTACGCCCTCGCCGACCGCCGCCCCGCCGCGCGCTTCGTGTGGATGAACTCCGCGTACCACCTCTACCGGGGCGCCGACCCGCTGCTGGTCGCCGACCTCACCGCTCGCCCGCCCGCGGTGCTGCTCGCCGAGCAGCCGCTCACCGCGGAGCTGCGCACCCTGCTCACCCGGCGCGGCTACGCGCTGGTCCACGACCCCGCCGGCGACTGCTGGCTGGCGCCGTGGGCGCCGGGCTGACCCGAGCTCAGCAGCTCGGGGTCCAGAGGGTGCCGAGCCAGGTCAGGCTGTCGCGGGCCTCGACCGTCCACGCCTGCCAGCCGTGCGGTCCCGGGACGACCTCGGTGTGCAGCGGCGCCCAGCCCAGCGCCTGGACGGTGGCGACGAACCGGGTGGTGTCGGGGCCGAACTCCCAGTCGGCGGCGCCCTGGCCGAGGAAGAGGGGGGTGCGCTGGGCGGCGGGGAGTGCGGCGGCGGTGAGCTGCGGGCTGTTGGCGGCGGCGGCGGCGCCGAAGAGGTCGGCGGGGGCGGTGAAGACCCCGGAGTAGCTCGCCACCCAGCTGAACAGGCCGGGGTGCTGAAGCGAGATGTTCACCGCGCCGAAGCCGCCGGCGCTGAGCCCGGCGATGCCCCGGTAGCGGGCGCCGAGGGTGCGGTAGCGGCCGTCGACTCCGGGCACCAGAGTGTCCACCAGCCAGCTCTCGACGGTGTCGCCGAGGGCGGTGTCGCCCCACCAGGAGTCGTCCGCGGTCACCCCCTGGTCGTCGGGGAAGACGGCGATCACCGGCGGCAGCTGGGCGGCGGCGATCATCCCGTCGAGCATCGAGGGCATCCCGCCGCCGCTGATCCAGTCCTGGGCGGTGCCCGGCGAGCCGTGGAGGAAGTAGACGACCGGGAAGCGGGTGGTGGCGAGGGCGGCGTAGGCCCCCGGCACGTACACGAGCACGGCATGGCCGCCGAGGTTCCAGCTCTCGACGTGGCCGGGGAGGACGGCCGCGGCCCGCTGGGTGGTGGCGGTGACGGGGACGCAGTCGCGCAGCGAGGCGACGGTCGCGGTGGGAGCGGTCGCCGTCGCGGCGCTGCTCTGGGGCGCGGACACCCGGGCCCGCACCGCCGCCACCGAGCCGACGGTTCCGGCGACCGCCGTGGCCAGTGCCGCAATCGCGATGGTGGCCCGCTTCCCGATCGTCCCGCGCATTTCCGATGACCTCCCATTCCGATCCTGAGGTCAGTCTGGAAAATGAAACTTTCGGGTTCCTTTCAGCAGTGATCGCATCCCGGTGACAGTCGTGACAGTCCGGTGACCGTGGTGCCGCGCCGCCTCGCGCCCAGCCGTCCGAGACAGACGGCGCCGCCGATCAGCGCCACCGGGAGGATCTGCAGATCGGCGAAGACGGCGATCGCGGTGGCCGCCACGGTGCCGACCCCGGTGTGGGCGAGGATGCCGACGAAGATCCCCTCGCGCACCCCGAAGCCGTTGATCGTGATCGGCAGCAGGGTGGCGGCGAGGCTCACCGGCACCGCCAGGGCGAAGACCTGCCAGCCCGGGTGGGCGCCGACCGCGCTCGCGAACAGCACCATGCTCACCAGGCTCAGCGCCCAGCCGGCCAGGCAGACCGCGAACGCGGAGGCGAGCAGCCGCCGCTGGCGGCGGTAGGAGGCGAGGCTGTGGCCCAGGTCCACCAGCACCCGGGTGACCCGGTGCGTCCCCCGGCAGCGGCCCACGACCCGGTCGCCGTTCAGCGCCGTCAGCGCCAGCGCGGTGACCAGCAGGAGGAAGGCGGCGGCGAGCAGGCGCGACATCCCCGCCGGCAGCCCGGAGACGAACAGCGAGCCCGCCACCGCCCAGCAGCCCATCGCGAGCAGCCCCATCAGGTGGCTGGCGACCACCGAGCCGAGGGCGGCGCCGTAGCCCAGGGTGCGGCCCACCTCGACGGTCCGGACGGCGTCACCACCGACCCCGGTGGGCAGCGCCTGGCCGATGAAGGTGGCGCGGAGGAAGACCGACGCGAGCGGCCGCCACCCCAACGACGACCGCTCGCGGAGGAGCACCGCCCACTGGGGGAAGGCCGACGCCTGGGCGAGCGCGCCGAGGGCGACGGCGGGGATGAGCAGGCGCGGTGCCGCGGTCGAGAGCAACCGGCCGAGGGCGGCGGGATCGATCCCGTGGACCACCACCGCGATGCCGGCGAGGCTGACGGCGAGGCGCGCGGTGCCGCGCCCGCGCTGGGGGATGCTGACCATGCCCGCATCGTCGCGGGTGCATCCTTTCGACTCGGTGACGGCGCGGCAGGCCGCGCCGGCCGAGGGGTTGAGTATCCTCAGCAGCCGTGACCGAGACCCCCTCCGAGCCCGCCTCCGGCGGACCGCTGGCGGGCCTGCGCATCGTCGAGGTGGCGGGCATCGGGCCCGGCCCCTTCGCGGCGATGATGCTCGCCGACATGGGCGCGGAGGTGCTCCGGATCGAGCGCCGGGTGCCCGCCGCCGCGGACGCCGGCATCGTCGACGGCATCCTCCGGCGCAACCGCAGCGGGGTGGCGGTGCTCGACCTGAAGGCCGGGGCCGGCCTGGAGACGCTGCTGCGGCTGGTGGACGGCGCCGACGCGCTGCTCGAGGGCTTCCGTCCCGGTGTCGCCGAGCGGCTCGGCTTCGGACCCGACGCCTGCCTCGCCCGCAACCCCCGCCTCGTGTACGGGCGGATCACCGGCTGGGGCCAGGACGGTCCGCTGGCGCGCAGCGCCGGGCACGACATCGACTACATCGCGCTGAGCGGCGTGCTCCACGCCATCGGCCGCCCGGGGGTGCCGCCGGTGCCGCCGATCAACCTGGTCGGCGACTTCGGCGGCGGCGGCATGCTGCTCGCCTACGGCATGGTCTGCGCTCTGCTCGAGGCCTCGCGCTCGGGCCGGGGCCAGGTGGTGGACGCCGCCATGGTCGACGGCTGCGCCGCGCAGATGGCGATGACGATGATGCTCCGGCACCTGGGGATGTGGAGCGACCAGCGGGGCACCAACCTGCTCGACGGCGGCGCCCCGTTCTACGACGTCTACGAGACCGCCGACGGCGGCTGGATCGCCGTCGGCGCGATCGAGCCCCAGTTCTACGCCGAGCTGCTGCGCCGCTGCGGCCTCGACGCCGGCGCGCTGCCCGCGCAGCACGACCGCGCCTCCTGGCCGGAGATGAAGGAGCGCTTCACCGCGCTCTTCCGCACCCGCACCCGCGACCAGTGGTGCGAGCTGCTCGAGGGAACCGACGCCTGCGTCTCCCCGGTGCTCAGCCTCGACGAGGCCCGGAGCCACCCCCACAACGTCCATCGCGGCACCTTCGTCGAGGCCTTCGGCGTGCCCCAGCCGGCGCCGGCGCCGCGCTTCAGCCGCACCCCGGGCACGCTCCGCAACGGGCCGCTCCGCCCCGACGACGACGGGCTGGCGGTGCTGGCGCGGTGGGGCCTGGGCGGCGACGAGGTGGCCCGGCTGCGCGCCGAGGGCGTGCTCGGCTGACCTCACGGTCGGCCGCCACCGGATCGTGACAGCGGCGGCGCAGGAGCGGGGGGACACGGTGCCCAGAGGCTCCTAGACTGGAGGGGCGCGTCGCGGCTGCACCCGTGATCGCGCAGAGCTGCAGCTGGGGATGGTCTGACCGTGAACGTCGTCCTCGTGGCGGCGGTGGTGGCGCTGGTCGCCGCGACCGCAGCCCTGGGCACCTGCGTCGCCCTGCGGACGATCGCCGCGGAGATGCCCGCGGAGCTGAACCGCATGGCGCGCCTCTGCGCCATCGCCCTGGGCACCGGCCTCGGAAGCGGGCTCATCCTCGCCGTCCTGGTCCAGTCGGCCGGGCTCGACACCCCGCGCACCGTGGCGCTCGAGCTCCTCATCGCCGCCACCCTCGCGGGGATGGTCGCCGAGCATGCCGCCGCCTCCCGCTGGCTGCGGCTGCGCTGGCTCTGCACCCCGGGCGCCTCGCTGCCCCCGCTCACCGCCCCGCGGCGCTGGCCGCGCCGGCTCCAGCCCCAGGTTGCGCTCGCCGGCGCGTCCGGCCTGCTCGCCGCGGTGCTCATCGCCGCGGCGCTCTCCGACCCCACCCTGCCGCGCTGGACCCTGCTCTTCGGCCTCGCCTCAGCGGGCCAGGGGGTTGGCGTCGCCCTCACCGCCGCCCGCCCGCTGCGCCGCCCGGCGGGCTGACCGGGGGATCGCGACCATTCCGCCACCGGGCTGTCACCGGTGATCGCGGCAGCAGCCCCGAACATCGTGGTCAGGAGGACCGGCCAGGCATGTCCAGCGCGTCGATGGTGGTGGAGGCCCCGGAGGGGGCATCCCCGGGCGGGCCCGCTCGCGGGTCCGCGCTCGTCGACCCGGCCCTGGTGCTGCGTGCCCAGGCCGGCGACCCGGACGCGCTGACCGAGCTCGCCGAGCAGGTCCGCCCCACCGCGCAGCGCTTCGCCAGCCGCTTCCTCAACGACCCCACCCGCGGCGAGGACGTCGCCCAGGTGGCCCTGATGAAGGCCTTCTCGCGGCTCGGCGACGTGCGCGCCCCGGCCGCCTTCCCCGCCTGGCTGATGCGGATCGTGCGCAACGAGTGCCTCAACGAGCTGAGCCGCCAGAAGCACGCGCAGGTGCCGATGTCGCTGCTCGCCGGCGAGGGCACCCAGATCCAGGCGCCGGCCGGAGGCGACGGCGACCCGGAGGAGGCGCTGCTGCGCAGCCAGCTCCAGGACCTGGTGCGGAAGGTCGCGGCGACGCTGCCCCACCACCACCGCCAGGCGCTGGTGATGCGCGCCCTCGAGGACCGCACCTACGAGGAGATCAGCCAGGCGCTCGACGTCCCGGTCTCGGTGGCCCGGGTCTGGTACTTCCGCGCCCGCAGGCGGTTCCGCGCCTCGTTCGTGACCATGATGGTCGCCCGCCGCGGTGTCCCCGCCCTCTGCCAGGAGATGGGGGAGGCGATCGCGGAGATGATCGAGGGGACGCTCGCGGCCGCCGACCGCCCCCGCCTCCAGGGGCACCTCGACACCTGCACGGTCTGCCGCCAGACCGAGGACGAGCTGCGCAACACCGCCTTCCGCACTCCGACCCGGGCGATGCTGCTGGGCCTCGGCCTGCTCCGCCTCGGCTGGAGGCTGCCCGCCAGGGTGCGCGCCGGCGCCGCCCGCGCACCCGCGGCGGCCGCGAAGGTCGCCGTCACCGGCGCCGGCGGTGCGGTGCTCGCCACCGCGATGGGCGCCGCCGCCCCGCCGGCCGCGCCCGCGGGGAGCACCCTCCCCGCCGCCCCCACCGGTACCGGCCCGGTGGGCACGGTGCCCCCGGCGGGCGCGGTGGTCAACTCTCCGGCGCCGCTGGCCGGCGCCACGGCGACGCCGGCCCCGCCGACCCTGCCCGGCCTGCCCGCCGTGCTCGGCGCCGCTCCGGTCGGCTCGCTCCTCGAGCAGCTGCGCGGCGCCACCACGAAGGTCGGCGGCGCCGTGGTCGCGCCGCTGCCCACGCCGCCCGCCGGGCTGGGCTCGGTGACCTCCGCGGTCGGCGGGCTGGCCCATCCTCCCACCGCCGGGCCCGCGCCGGCCCTGCCCTGACCGTGGCCGCGCCGGCCACTCAGGTGCCTCCGCCGGAGCGCGCGTGGGGCGCCCGTATACTCGGCGGAGGGAGCGCTGTCAGCGACGAGGGAGCTGATCGCGTGGGGTGCCCCGACCATTCAGCGCGTCACCGCTGAGAGGAGAGAGATGCGCGTCGACAGCTTCCGCTTCCTCCCGCGCAGCTTCCGGCCCCTCTACGAGAACGAGGTGGCGCCGGAGGGCGAGCCCGCCTGGACCGCCTTCGCACCCCGCCTCGCCGGCGCCAGGATCGCGCTGCTCACCTCCGCGGGCCTCCACCTCCGGGACGGACAGCCGGGCTTCGACCTCGAGCGCGAGCGCCGCGAGCCCACCTGGGGCGACCCCTCGTGGCGGCGCATCCCCGCCGGGGTGGCCAGCGGCGAGCTGGGAATGTGCCACCTGCACGTGAGCTCTGCGGACGTCCTCGCCGACCACAACGTGGCCCTCCCCATCGACCGGCTCGCCGAGCTCGCGGCCGCGGGGGTGGTGGGCGCGGTGGCCCCCGAGCACGTCTCGGTGATGGGCTACCAGGAGCGCTCGCTCCAGGGCTGGCGCGACTCCACCCTGCCCGAGGTGGTCGACATGCTGCGCGGCGAGGCCGCCGACGGGGTCGTGCTCGCCCCGGTCTGACCCGACTGCTGCAGGAACGTGCCCGTGCTGGCGCGCTGGATCGAGGAGGCGGGGATCCCCACCGTGGTGGTGACGATGATGCCCGACATCGCCGTCGCCGCCCCCCGTGTGGTCGGGGTGGAGTTCCCGTACGGCCATCCCTTCGGCCTCCCCGGCGACGCCGCGCTGCAGCGCCGGGTGCTGGAGACCGCGCTCACCGTGCTCGCCGGCGCATCGGCTCCGGGCACCCGCGTCGACGTCGACGTGGAGTGGCCGCAGCCGCTCCGCGAGGCCTACCGGGCCTGGCAGCCCGCCGAGCCCAGCCCGATCGTCGCGGCGATGCTGGCGAGGATGCGCGGCGAGGGCTGACCAGACCTCGCACCGGGGGCTACCGACCGCCGCCCCCGGCGCCGTCCGC
>DASXNK010000115.1 GCA_036495095.1 Candidatus Dormiibacterota bacterium
GACCGCCCTGGGCGTGGACCACGTCGGGCTGCCCGGCGAGCAGCGGGGAGGGGTCCCGGAGCAGCGCCAGGGAGAGGTCGAGGGCGGGGCGGCGGGTCACCCGGGGCGCGGCGAGCGCGGCAGCGCCGTGGCCGGCGACGGTGCCCACCTCCAGCCCCCGCCGCCGCAGCCCGGCGCGCAGCCCGGCGACGTACCGCCCCTGGCCGCCGATCGGCGGCTCGTCGTCGTAGGTGGCGAGCAGGACGCGCAGGTCAGCCCCGGGCACGGGCGGGCTCGCGACGGCGCGGGACGGCGACCACGGCGAGGGCGGCGGCCACCCCGAGGAGGAAGCCCCCGATCACATCCGAGGTCCAGTGCTCGTTGAGGTAGACCCGGGTCCAGGCCAGCTCCACCACGTACAGGGCGGCGATGACGCGCACGCTGGTCCGGCGCCGCTCTCCGGCGAGGATGAGAGCGGTGCCGAGAGCGAGGGCGGTGCCCCGGAGCATGTGCCCGCTGGGGAACGCCCCGCGCCCGATCGACTCGATGCCCAGGGCGATGACCGCGCGCGACCCGCCCCGCGGACCGGGGTGGTCGAGCGCGGCCTTGAGGAGGACCTCCAGGATCGTGCCGGCGGCGAAGCCCCCGGCCAGCACCAGCGCCCGCCGCCGCCGCCGCCGGGTCAGCTGGGTGGCGACGAGGAGCAGCCCCATCCAGACCAGCGACACCGGCACGGACGCGGTGACGGCCACCAGCGAGAGGGCGACGTCGGCGGCGTGACCGGTGGTGCGGCGCACCTCGGACGCCACCTGGCGGTCGAGGCCGTCCAGCAGCCCGGCCGCGGTGATCACGGTGCACAGGACGAAGAGCGCGGCGACCACCGCGAGCGCCCGCGTCGCCGCCCGCCGGCTCAGCGCTGGCACGCCGGGCAGTGGGTGGTGGTGCGCCCCGCGACCACGGTGCGGCGCAGCACCGTCCCGCAGCCCATGCAGGGCATGCCGCCGCGACCGTAGACGCGCAGCTCCTCCTGGTTGGTGCCCCGCGCGTTCCAGAGGTCGCGGTAGTCGTCGATGGTCGAGCCCCGGTTGCGGATCGCGATCTCCAGCACGGTCACCACCGCGGCGTGGAGGGCGGCGCGCTCGGCGCGGGTCAGCCGCGGGCAGCGCCGGGTGGGCCGCACCCCCGCACGGTGGCAGATCTCGTCGACGTAGATGTTCCCCAGGCCGGCGACGCCACGCTGGTCGAGCAGCGCCGCCTTCACCGTCCGGGTGGTGGTGCGGAGCACGGCGTCGAGCCGCGCCGGGGTGAACTCCTCGCCGAGCGGCTCGACCCCGAGCGCGGGGATCAGCCGGGCGGCGCGCAGCGCCACCGGGTCGCCGAGGATGACCCGGCCGAAGCGGCGGGGGTCGGCGAAGCGCAGCTCCCGGCCGTCGTCGAGCAGGGCGCGGAGGTGGGTGTGCGGCCGCGCCGGCGCCTCCGGGTCGCAGACCTCGAGGTGACCGGTCATCCCGAGATGGACGATCAGCGCCTCGTTCACGGGGGGGACTCCCCCCAGACCCCCCTCGACCGGCGCACCGTCGCGACCCAGCCCGCAGACGATGTACTTCCCCCAGCGCCGCACCGACTCGACCACCCCCCCGGGCAGCAGCGCCGCCAGCACCTCGGGCGCCGGGTACCTGATCACCGACGAGGCGGCGTGGGGCACGGCGACGACGCGGCGTCCCTCGACCTCGGCGCGCAGGTCGCGGACCACGGTCTCGACCTCGGGCAGCTCCGGCACCGGTGCCGCCTCAGTCCGGGTCGACCGAGCCGGGCAGCCGGGTCATGTCCCGCCAGTTGTCCCCGACCTTGACGTCGACGTCGAGCGGCACCACCAGCTCGGCGGCGCCCCCCATCGCCTCGCGGAGCAGCGCCACCAGCGGGTCGACCTCGTCGCGGGGGGCCTCGAGCACCAGCTCGTCGTGCACCTGGAGGAGCAGCCGGGCAGCCATCCCGGACTCGCGCAGCGCCCGGTCGGTGCGGATCATCGCCAGCTTCATGATGTCCGCGGCGGTGCCCTGGATCGGCATGTTCACCGCCATCCGCTCGGCCGCCTGGCGCAGCCCTCGGTTGGCGGCGCGGATGTCGGGGATGTAGCGGCGGCGGCCGAACAGGGTCTCGACGTAGCCCCACTCGCGGGCGAAGTTGCGGATCGTCTCCAGGTAGGCGGCGACCCCGTTGAAGCTCTGGAAGTAGGCGGCGATGAAGGTGTGGGCGTCCTCCCGGCTCATCCCCGTGTCGCGCGCCAGGCCGAAGTCGGACAGGCCGTACATCACCCCGAAGTTCACCACCTTGGCGTTGCGCCGCTGCTCCGGTGTGACCTCCTCGGGGGCGATGCCGCAGACCTCGGCGGCGGTGCGGGTGTGCACGTCCTGGCGGCGGCGGAAGGCGTCGATCAGCTCGGTGTCGCCGCTGACGTGGGCGACGACCCTCAGCTCGATCTGCGAGTAGTCGGCGCTCACCATCACCTGGCCGCGGTCGGGCAGGAAGGCGCGGCGCACCCGCTGCCCCCACTCGGTGCGCATCGGCACGTTCTGCAGGTTGGGATCGGCGGAGGACAGCCGGCCGGTGGTGGCGACGGCCTGGTTGAACGAGGTGTGCACCCG
>DASXNK010000116.1 GCA_036495095.1 Candidatus Dormiibacterota bacterium
CTGGCGGTGGCCCACCTCGATCCAGGGCAGGAAGCGGGGGTGCTCGAGCTCGACGTGCGCGTGGGTGGCGCCGTTCAGGTCGCCACTGTGGATCTCCCGCAGCGCCTCCACCGGCTCGGGCTCGAGGCCGATCGCGGCGCCGACGAGCGCCGCGCTGCGCCGCGCCCGGGGCAGGTCGCTGCAGTAGAGGTGGGCGACGTGGAAGGGGCGGAGGGTGGCGCCGAGCCGCCGCGCCTGGTCGAGGCCACGCGGGGTCAGCGGCGGCCCCGGGCGGCTGGTGTACCGGCCCTCCTCGTCGGGCACCCGGGTCTCCCCGTGCCGCGCCAGCACCACGAACGCGGTGTCGCCGGTCACGCGGTCAGCCGCTGGCCGCGGGCTCGGCGGGCTGCACCGAGACCCCGGCACGGCTCTCGAAGAGCTTCACCAGCGAGGTGAAGTGCTCCTCGCCGCTGCCACCCTCGACCGCGTCGCGGTAGAGCCGCGCGAGCACCGGCGCGAGCACCGCGGCGTACCTCTCCTGCTCGGCGAGGTCGAGGATCAGCCCCATGTCCTTGGCCGCCAGGCTGGTCTTGAACCCGGGGCGGTAGTCGCCCCGGAGCACCCCCGGCCAGTCGTGGATGAAGTGCGCCGACCGCCCTCCCGAGGTCGACAGGATGTCGAACAGGCGCTGCGGCTCCATGCCGCACTTCACCCCGAGCACGAAGGCCTCGGCGGCGGCGGCGATGTTGCTCAGCGACATCAGGTTGTTCACCAGCTTCACCGTCTTGGCGGTGCCGACGGCGCCGGTGTGGTGGAGCTTCCGCGACAGGGTCTCGAGCAGCGCCCGCTGGGCCTCGAGCACCGCCTCGTCGCCGCCGGCCATGAACACCAGCTCGCCGCGCGCCGCCTGGGGCGGCTCGCCGCTCAGGGTGAGATCCAGGACCTGCAGGCCGCGGGCGCGGGCGGCGGCGCCGACCCGCTCCATGGTGTGCGGGTCGATGGTGCTGGTCTCGATCAGGGTCGCGCCCGGCACCATCGCCTCGAGCGCCCCGCCCTCGCCGAGAAGGGCATCGAGCACGCTGGCGGGGGTGGGGAGGGAGGTGATCAGCACCGGTACCGCAGCGGCGAGCTCGGGCGCCGATCCGCTGATCCGCACGCCCATCGCCGCGGCTCGGTCACCGGCGGCCGGCGAGAGGTCGTATCCCGCCACCGCGTATCCCGAGTCGAGCAGGCGGTGGGCCATGCCCCCGCCGATGTTCCCCAGCCCCAGGACGCCGACCAGGTCGGCCATGCCGCTCGCCTCCGCTGCATCCGGTCCAGCTCGCATGACACGCCATCGCGGCGGCCCCGTCGAGTGACTCGGGCGATAGATCCGGCGGCCCCCGCCTATCCCGGGCGGACATGCTCCGGTGCGATCCGGCCGTTCCAGATGTGGAGCACCCCGCGGCCGTCGGCCTCGACCTCGGCGAGGCCGAGGCCGCCGGCGAGCGCGGGCAGCCGCGCCGCGCCGCCGGGGGGCAGGGCGACGACGTGGGCGCCGAGCCGCGACATCGCCGGCGGCTCCGCGACCACCACCACCGCCCCGCCCCGCGACGCCGCGGCGAGCGCGGCGAGGCGGCCGGGCGCGGCGTCGCCGTCGCCGAGGCCGGGGTCGACCAGCGGGGCCACGCCGGTGGCCGCCTCGACCGCCCCGCCGAGGTCGCGGCTCGCCGCCCCCGGCGCCAGCCGCACCGCCGTCATCGGCACCCCGCGCAGCCCGGCGGCGAGACCGTCGCCGCCGTCGCCCGGGCACAGCATCACCACCCGGCAGGTGGCCTCGCGATCGTCGCTGCGGGCGGTGCCCGGCCCCTCGTCGACCCCGAGCCGCCCGGCGGTGGCCCGCTCCAGCTCCTGGTTGCCGTTGTGCACCAGCAGCTCACCGGTGCCGGACTCGTCGACGTCGACGATCGTGGTCACCGCGTTGGCGTACATGAATCGGTAGTAGTTGGCCAGATCGCAGGCGGTGACCTGGCAGAGCAGCGCCTGGATCGCATAGCCGTGACTCACCACCGCGACGGTCTGGCCGCCGCGCGCCGCGGCGAGCTCGACGAGGCCGGGCAGCAGCCGGCGGTGGAGGGTCTCGACCGATTCGCCGCCGGGGAAGGCGAGGTCCGAGGGGACGTGATACCCGGCCCTCGCCAGCCGGCCGTAGAAGGCCACCCCCGGCCAGGGGAGGAAGCGGGTGTCGACCTCGGCGACCTCGGCGAAGGTCATGCCGTCGTAGCCGCCGAGGTCGATCTCGCGCAGCCGCGGGTCGGTGAGCACCGGGGCGCGGCCGGCGGCGACGATCCGCGCCGTCTCCTGGGCGCGCTCGAGGTCCGAGCTCACCACGGCGTCGACGTGGACGCGGTCGAGCACCGCGGCCATTCGCCGCGCCTGCTCGCGTCCCCGCGCGGTCAGCCGGGCGCCGGAGTAGTTGAGGATGCGGCCCTCGGGGTCGGGCATCGCCGCCTCGCCGTGCCGGATCAGGTGGACGCGGCACGGCGGCGCCACCCTACTCCGGCACCTCGATGGAGATGTGGCCGTCCTCCTCGATCACCCGGTAGACCGCCAGGTCGCCGGTGGGGATGTCCTGGCCCTCCATCGGCGCCGACACCAGGTGGCCGTCGCGCAGGTCGAACTGGGCGAGGTGCGAGCTGCAGGTGACCACACAGCCGCGCACCCGGCCGAGGTGGAGCTTGTAGCCGGTGTGCGGGCAGCTGTTGCGGAAGGCGAAGACGGTGCCCTCGACGAGCACGCAGACCACGTCGGCCCCGCCCGCCCTGATCCGGACCGGCCGGCGCTCCTCGAGGTCTCCGGCCAGCAGAACCCGCTCGAGAAGCATCGGTCTGCAGTCGCCAGGGTCGGCTCGCGACTACTCGTGGAAGCCGAGCTCGCGGTGGTACCGCGGGAAGGCCGCGTTCACCCGCCGGTGGGCGATGAGCTGCTTGTCCAGGTACTCGACCGCGATCCGCTGCAGGTCGGCGCGGTCGCAGTGGTTGCGCAGCACCCGCTGCCCGATGGAGAAGTGGAAGGTCTCGTCGGGCATGATCGTCTCCTCGTAGATCTCCGCGACGGTCTCGTCGACGTCGCGGATGATCCCGAGGAAGAGCGGCTGCACGTAGAGGTGGTCCCAGCCCTCGATGCCGAAGTTCAGCACCGTGCAGCGCGCCACCACCTCCTTGGCGGGGTCGAGGAAGAAGCGGTTGTCGAGCAGCATGAACAGCGAGAACAGCTGGTTCCACTCCGGGAGGTCGGGGCTGTAGTCGTCGTCCCAGACTCCCCCCAGCTCCTCGAGGTGGGCCTTGATCATCGTGAAGTGCCGGGCCTCCTCGTTCATCTGCCGGGCGAGGTCCAGCTTGGTGTCCAGCCAGGGGCACACCCGGAAGCTCAGCTCGGGGGCGTGCACCGCGGCCAGCTCGGCGTGGCACTGCCGCCGCAGCGAGTTGATCAGCTGCTCGCGCGAGATGCTGCTGTAGCCCTGGTAGTGGCTCTTCTCGGTGTCGGGGGTGGCGTTCCAGAAGGCCACCCGCCGGGCCTCCATGAGCTCGAGCAGGCGGTCGCCGTCGACGGGATCGGTGATGCCGTAGAGCTCGTCTCCCGGAAGACCGTCGAGGAGAGGCCGGATCCGTCGCAGCTCGGGCGTCGTCGTGCTCATGTCGCGCTCCGTGTTCCCCGCTGAGGGGCCGATCTTCATCCCGGCCCGGGCAGGAGTCATCCGGTGGGCGGGATAAAGCTGGCGACGGGAACTATCCGGGGGGGATAGTGCGTGCCCGGAGCTCGCGCTCGGCACGGTCCCACGGCGCCAGCGCATGGAGCTCCGGCACCGCCGCCATGCCGCTGCGCGAGTCCGGGGACACCGGCTCGCGGCTGACCCACACGTCGACCACCGCCGGGGCGTTCTCGAGCCCGCGGCGCAGCGCCCCGGGAAGGAGGGCGGCGTCCTCCACCCGCTCGCCGTGGGCGCCGAGGGCGCGGGCGAGCAGGTCGTAGCGGCATCCGGGCAGCTCGACGCCGACCAGGTTGCCGTCGAAGCGGTCGATCTGGTCCTGCCGCTCGATGTTCCAGCCCGCGTTGTTCGCCACCACCACCAGGGCGCGGGCGCGGTGGCGCACCGCGGTGTCGATCTCCATCGCCGAGAAGCCGGCGGCGCCGTCGCCCACCACCGCGATCACCCGCCGGTCCGGCAGGGTGAGCGCCGCCGCGACCGCGAAGGGCACGCCCACGCCGAGGCAGCCCAGGGCGCCGGGGTCGAGCCAGGTGTCCGCGGCCAGCGAGGAGCGGGCGAAGGAGAGGATGTCGCCCCCGTCCGCGACCACCACGGTGCCGGCGTCGACCAGCTCCTCGACCGCGGCGAGCAGGGTGAGCGGGTGGATGCCGCCGTCGCCGGTGGTGAGCCTGGGGGCGCGGGCGCGGGCGGCGGCGATGCGCTCCTCGCTGGCGCGGTGGAGCGCGTCGCGCCAGCCGGTGTCCGCCCCCCTGTGTCCCACCCCCGCCTCGAGCAGCGCCCACAGGGCGGCGCCCGCGTCGGCCTGGACGGTGACGTCGCCGCGGCGGTTGTCGGCGAGCTCGTCGGTGGTGCGCCCGATCCGCAGCCAGCCCGGCCCGGCGGAGAACACCGCGTCCGAGCCGTAGCCGAGCTGGAAGTCGAGGCGGCGCCCCACCGTGACCACCAGCTCGGCCTCCGCCATCGCCCGCGAGCGCATCGCGGTGAGCTGGGCGGGGTGGTCGCGGGCCACCACGCCGCGGCTCTCCGCGGTGTCGATGTGGCCGGCGCCGGTGGCGTCGAGGAATGCCTCGACGGCGCGGGGGTCGTCGCGGGCACCCCGCCCGGTGACCACCAGGGTGCGCCGTCCCTCGCCCAGCAGCGCGACCGCGGCCGCCACCGCGCCGGGGTCGGGCAGCAGCGCGGCGCGGCCCACCGCGGCGGCGCGCCGGGGGCCGCGGTCGACGGTGGCGGCGGGCTCGGTGAGCACGTCGGTGGGGATCTCGAGGCAGGCCGGCCCCTGCGGGCCCTCCTCGCCGAGCGCCGCGCTCCACACCGCGTCGAGGCGGGCGAGCAGGTGGCCGCGGTCCCACACGGTCTCGACCCGGCGGCAGACCGGTGCCACCAGCGCCGCCTGGGGGATGTCCTGGAGCGCGCCCATCCCGCTCTGCGGCCGCGGCGCACGGCCGGTCACCAGCACCACCGGGGAGCGGGCGAGGTGGGCGCTCGCCAGCGCGGTGATGGTGTTTGTCAGCCCCGGTCCGGCGGTGACCAGGGCGACCCCGACGCCGCCGCCGAGGTCCGCCTGGGCCTGCGCCATGTACACCGCCGAGCCCTCGTGGCGGACGCCGACCACGTCGACGCCGAGCCGGGCGAGCGCGTCCCAGACCGGCTGGATGTGGCCGCCGCAGAGGCCGAACACCCGGCGCACCCCGCGGCGCCGGAGCTCGGCGGCGAGCAGCCCGGCGACGCTGGGCGCCTCCATGCCTAGAAGACCGCGGTCTCGGTGTAGCTGCCGAACACGGCGCGCAGCGCCCGGACGATCTCCCCGCCGGTCGCCCGCGCCCGCACCGCGGCGATCGTCGGCGGCATCAGGTTGGCGCCGGGGTCGCGGGCGGTGCGCTGCACCTCCTCGAGGGCGCGCCGCACCGCGGCGGCGTCGCGCCCGGCGCGCACCCGGCGGAGGTGCTCGACCTGGCGGCGCTCGGTGTCGGGGTCGACCCGGTGCACCGGCACCGGCCCGGCGCCGTCCTCGTCCTCGTCGACGTACCGGTTCACCCCGACCACCACCCGATCGCCGGAGTCCTGCCGCCGCGCCACCTGGTAGGCGTTCTCGGCGATCTCGCTCTGGAACCAGCTGTCCTCGATGGCGCGGAGCGTGCCACCCATCGCCTCCACCCGGTCGAGCACCTCCAGGATCGCGCGCTCCATCTCGTTGGTCAGGGACTCGACGTACCAGGATCCGCCGAGCGGGTCGGCGACGCTGGTGACGTTGGTCTCCTCGGCGATGATCTGCTGGGTGCGCAGCGCCAGCTTCATGGCGAACTCGCTGGGGATCGCGATCGCCTCGTCGAGCCCGTTGGTGTGCAGCGACTGGGCGCCGCCGAGCACCGCGCAGAACGCCTGCAGGGCGGTGCGGGCGACGTTGTTGTAGGGCTGGGCACGGGTCAGGGTGATCGCCGCCGTCTGGCAGTGGAAGCGCAGCCGCATCGACTCCGGCCTCCGGGCGCCGAACTCCTCGCGCATCATCCGCGCGTAGACGCGGCGCAGCGCCCGGAACTTGGCGACCTGCTCGAAGAAGTCCGCCTGGGCGATGAAGAAGAAGCTCAGCCGCGGTGCGAACTCGTCGACGGGCATGCCCGACGCCACCACCTCCTGCACGTAGGCGCGGGTCACCGCCATCGTGAAGGCCGCCTCCTGGACCGAGCTGCCCCCGGCCTCGGAGATGTGGTAGCCGCTGATGTTCACCGGGTTGTACCGGGCCATGTTCCGCGCGCACCAGGTGATGGTGTCGCGGACGATGCGCAGGCTCGGCCGGATCGGGAAGCACCACTCCTTCTGGGCGATGTACTCCTTGAGGATGTCGTTCTGGATCGTCCCTGACAGCCGGTCGAGGTCGCAGCCGCGGTCCTCGGCGACGGCGACGTACATCGCGAGCAGGATCCAGGCGGTGGGGTTGATGGTCATCGACACGCTGATCTGCTCGAGGTCGATGCCGTCGAAGAGCGCCTCCATGTCGTCGACGACGTCGACGGCCACGCCCTCGCGGCCGACCTCGCCCGCGCTCATCGGGTCGTCGGAGTCGTAGCCCATCAGCGTGGGCATGTCGAAGTCGACGCTGATGCCGGTCTGGCCCTGCTCGATGAGGTAGCGCAGCCGCCGGTTGGTGTCGGCGCCGGCGCCGAAGCCGGCGATCTGCCGCATCGTCCAGCGCCGTCCCCGGTACATCGTCGGATAGGGCCCGCGGGTGAACGGGTAGCGGCCGGGGAGGCCGACGTCGTCCCAGCTGGTGCCGGCGGTGTCGAGCGGGGTGTACACCCGGCGCAGCGGCAGCCCCGAGCTGGTGCGGTGGTCGTCGCGGTCCTCGGGGCTGCGGCGCAGGTAGGTGTCGAGCTCGTCCCGCTCCCACAGGGCGAGCTGGTCGGCGATGCCGTCTGCGATCGTCATGTCCTCACCTCGCGGAGCAGGTCGCGGCTGTCGATCACCCTGCGCGCCTTGAACTCGGTGCGCTCCAGGCTGCCGGGGGGCAGCATCTCCACCCGCGCGCCGACGCCGAGCACGGTCCGCAGCTCGCTCTCGGTCCGGCCGCGGATCCCGTCGACGGCGCCGTCGCCGAGCGCCGCGAGCACGCCGTCGTACTCCATGCGCACGGTGAGCTCGTCCATGGCGCGGTCGCGGGTGACCACGACCCGGTGCTCGCCGCCGTAGTGGGGGATCCGGTTCAGCACCTCGTCGACGGCGCTGGGGAAGACGTTCTCGCCGCGGATGACCAGCATGTCGTCGATGCGGCCGTAGATCCCCCTGGGCAGGACCGGGTAGGTGCGTCCGCACGGGCTGGGCCCGCTCTCCCAGCACGAGAGGTCGTTGGACAGCATCCGGATCATCGGCTGGCTGACGCGCTCGAGGTGGGTGTACAGGGGCGTGCCCTCGCCGCCGTACCCCACCCGCCTCCAGCTCCGCGGGTCGGCGATCTCGGTGTAGACGATGTCCTGCCAGCAGAGCATCCCGGCGTGGGCGCTGGTCTCACCCGGGGTCATCCACGGGCTCATCTCGGCCATGCTGCCGGTGTCGAGGACGGCGGCGCCGTAGGCGTGCTGGAGGCGGGCGCGGATCGAGGGGATGGAGGCCCCCGGCTCGCCGGAGAAGAAGAGGATGCGCAGGCCGAGGTCGCGGGCGTCGATGCCCGCGGCGGCGGCCACCTCGGCGAGGTGGAGGGCGTACGAGGGGGTGCCGTAGAAGACGGTGGGGCGCATCTGTGCCATCCAGTGCGCCGCCCGCAGCGTCTGCCCGGGCACGCCCGCGCCGAAGGGGAAGGCGCGGGCGTGGAGCCGCTCGGTGCCGAGCAGCGCTCCCCACGAGCCCATGTAGAGGCTGAAGAAGGAGCCGATGAAGACGGTGTCCGTGGGGCGGATGCCCATCCCCCACATCACCCGCGCATGGGCGTTGGCGATCGCCCGCCAGTCGGCCCGGCCGATGGCGAACGCGGTGGGCCGCCCGGTGGTGCCGGAGGTGCCGTGGATGTGGCAGACCTCCTCCTCGGGGATGCAGAGGTAGTCACCGAACGGCGGCCGCCGCTCCTGGGCCGCGCGCAGCTCCGCCTTGGTGACCGGGGGCACCCGCTCGAAGTCCTCGAGGGTGCGGATCTGCGAGGGGTGCACCCCCGCCTCCTCCCACTTGCGGCGGTAGAAGGGCGAGTGCTCGTGGGCGTAGGCCATCACCTCGCGGATGCGGACGGCGATGGCGGCGTCGCGGTCCGCCGCCGGCATGGTCTCGCGGCGGGGGAACCAGTGCGCCTGGCCGGCGGGCGGCAGGTAGTCGTCGTCGTATCGGGGCGGCCAGGCCCACGCCTCCATGTCCTCCACCCACGAGGTTCTACCTGCCCGCGGTCCGCCTGTCCAGCGCTGGCACGGACAGAGATGCCCGGCCGGCCCTGTCCGGCCCGGACAACCCCGCCTCCGGCGCGGGGTCAGGCGGTGGGGGCGACGCAGAGGGTGAAGGCGTCGGTGTAGTGGAAGGCCTCGTCGCCCATCCGCTCCATCTCCCGGCCCAGTGCCGCCTCGAGCCGGCCCCGCTCGGTGGGGCCGAGGGTGGTGAGCAGCGCCCACGGCCACGGGCCGGTCCAGGTCATGTGGTCGATCCACGCCGCCGCCGAGGGCATCTGGGAGCCGGTGGTGAGCATCGTCGTCACCGGCTCTCCGAACCCGGCGTCGGCGAGGAGGCCTCGCAGCGTCTGGGGCTCGCCGAGCGGCGAGCGGCTGCCCTCCGGCCGTGGGATCGCCCGCCAGTGCTGCTCGGTCAGCTCCTCCAGCCAGCCGAAGAACGCCTCCTGCGCCGGGGTCGCCAGCGAGCGCCGCCGCAGCGACAGGGCGATGCGGCCGCCGTTGCCCAGCACCCGCCGGGCCTCGGCGAGCACGGCGAGGGGATCGCCGAGGTAGGCGAGCGAGGTGCCCAGGGTGACGAGGTCGAAGAGCCCGTCACGGAAGCGCAGCCGGTCACTCACCCGCTCGTGCTCGAAGACGGTGTTGCGCATGCCCTCGGCCCGCGACCGGTCACGCGCGCGGCGCAGCATCCCCGGGGCGACGTCGAGCCCGACCACGGTGCCCCGCGGGCCCACCAGCGGGGCCACCGCGTTGGCCACCAGCCCGGTGCCGCAACCGACGTCGAGGCAGTCCTCTCCCGGAGCCGGCGCCGACAGCGTCACCAGTCGGGACGCCACCCGGGTGTGCAGTCCGCGGGCCCAGTCGTCGTACAGGGGAGCAAACGCGTCGAAGAAGTCAGCGATGGGCTCCGCGGGATCGGTGCTGCGGGGGTCGGAGGTGCGCATCATCGGATTAAGGTTCTGGACAGGATGCGTCAATAGAACAAATCGGAGACTCTGTCCCGCTAAGATCACGAGCGCGCGCGGCGCTCTCTGCTGACAGGGTGATGCTGGCGCGACGGCATCCCCTACTGACAATCGCTCAACGCGAGGACGGCGGACATGGATACGCAGACGGCGACGCCCCAGACCCCACCGGCGACCGCTGCCGACCGGCCACGGACCGGCGAGGGCGCGGCGGTGGCGGCCGGCACCATCAGCCTCGGTGCGCAGGACCAGCTGATCGGACGCCTGGTGTACGACGGGAACCTGCAGGTGCAGGGGGTGCTCGAGGGCGAGGCGATGGTCACCGGTGCGCTGCAGGTCGACGGCGGCGGAACCGTGAAGGCGAAGCTGTCGGCGCAGCAGCTGACCGTGCGCGGCATCGTGGACGGGGACGCGGTGGTGCGCGACCGGCTGCTGATCGCCGGGTCGGGGATCATCACCGGCGACGTCAAGGTCGGCCGCCTGGTGATTGAGGACGGAGCTGTCCTCAACGGCAATGTCACGATGGAGCGGCTGGTGACCGGGGGCTCACCGGCCAATCCCCGCCCCGGGACCGCCACCGCAAAGCGGTGAGCGGCGGCCCGACGGCCGCCTGACCGTCCGGTCGTTTCGACCCACCGGGCTTGCACCGGCCGGGAAAAAGGGGGACTGCGGTCTCAGTCCGGAGGGGCTATGGTGGCCACGCCAGGGAGAGGCGACCCTGGATCCGTCCACCAGCGGGGTAGCCCGGTATGTCGATCAACAACATGGTCGAGGCCCACAATCGCGTCAAGGCATTCGAGTGGGACCCGAGCTATGAGACCAAGCGCGATCGGTATCCCACCAAGTTCAAGATCCCGCCGAAGACCAAGGACCCCTTCCGCACCCTGATCCGCGACTACGTCTCGATGGAGCAGGAGAAGGACGACCGCCAGTACGGCGGCCTCGAGGACGCCCTCGCCCGGGCCAACGCCCCCGCCCACGCCGAGCGGCGCTGGCTCGAGATCATGAAGCCGCTGCTCTCGATGGTGAACTTCGCCGAGTACGCGGCGATGAAGTGCGTCGCCCAGCTCATCGACACCGTCTCCAACGCGGAGCTGCGCCAGGGCTACATGGCGCAGATGCTCGACGAGGTCCGTCACGTCAACCAGCAGATGTACCTGAACCGGTACTTCACCAAGCACGCCACCGACCCCGACGGGTTCGCCGGCGGCAAGCGGCTGGCCGGTACCAACCTCTTCGGCCGGGCCTCGCGCAGCTGCTTCGAGACCTTCTTCATGGGCGACCCGATCGAGGGCGCGCTCAACCTCCAGGTGGTCGCCGAGACCGCCTACACCAACCCGGTCTTCGTGGCCATGACCGAGGTCGCCGCGACCAACGGCGACCAGGCCACCCCGAGCGTCTTCCTCAGCATCCAGTCGGACGAGTCGCGGCACATGGCCAACGGCTACAGCACCCTGGCCGCGGTCGTCTCCGAGCCCGACAACCTCCCCGCCCTGCAGGCCGACTTCGACCGCGCCTTCTGGCGGCAGCACGCCTTCATCGACCCCTTCATGGTCGCCGTCTACGACTACTTCCAGACCACCCGCACCAGCTCCTACAAGGAGAAGTGGATGGACTGGATCGCCGACGACTGGGTGGGCTCCTACATCTCCCGGCTCGAGCCCTTCGGGCTCCAGGTGCCGAAGGGGCTGGACGAGGCGAAGGAGCGGATGCACTGGATCGGCCACACCGCGGCGATGGTCGGCTTCGCCGGCTGGCCGCTGGTCTACTGGCGCACCCCCCCGCTCTCCGAGAGCGACTTCGAGTGGTTCGAGAACAAGTACCCGGGCTGGTACGACAACTACGGCTGGTTCTGGGAGGGCTTCCGCGAGCTCACCGAGCCCGGCTCCGGCAACCCCTTCGAGATGTTCCAGTCGATGCCGCCGCTCTGCCGGGTCTGCCAGATGCCGTGCATCTTCCCCCGCCCCGACATCAGCAGCGCCCGGATCCGTGAGCACCTCGGCAAGCGCCACGCGTTCTGCTCCGGCCCCTGCGAGTTCATCTTCTGGGAGGACCCGGCCCGCTACACCGGCTACAAGACCTTCTGGGAGCTGTTCGACGGCTGGGACCTGTCCGAGTACATCGTCAAGAACGGCCTGCTGCGCGCCGACGGCAAGACCCTGATCGGCCAGCCCCACCTCAGCGACGACCCGAAGATGATGTGGACGATCGACGACATCAAGGCGTTGAACGTCGAGATCCGGGATCCGTTGGCCGAGGCGGAGTCGATCTGGATCACGAGCTAGCCATCGGCACCGTGGAGTTGCTCGGGTGATCTGACACGGGTGGTGGCTCCCACCCGTCCAGGCCCGAGCAACTCACACGGGCAACTCCGAACGGTCACCGGTCCGCCGGGATCCGGCCGAGACGCCCGTGCCTGAAATCCTCGAAGGCCTGCAGGACCTCCTCGCGGGTGTTCATGACGAAGGGGCCTCCCCAGGCGATGGCCTCGCGGATGGGGCGGCCGCCGAGGATGAGCACCTCGAGGTTGGGCGAGCGGCTCTCCTGGTCGCGGGCGGCGGTGATGGTCAGCACGTCGCCGCCGCCGAAGACCGCCAGCCGGCCGGTGCCGAAGGGCTGGCCGTCCGGGCCCGCGGTGCCGTCGCCGGCGAGGCCGTAGACGAGGGCGTTGAAGTCCGGCCGCCAGGGCAGGCGCAGGCGCGCCCCGGGGCTGAGGGTGGCGTGGAGCACGGTGATCGGCGTGTAGGTGCTTCCCGGACCCTCGTGGCCGGCGATGTCACCGGCGATCACCCGCACCAGCGCGCCGCCGTCGTGGGAGCTGAGCAGCCCCACCTGGCCGGCGCGGATGTCCTGGTAGCGGGGCTCGACCCACTTCTGTGCGGCGGGCAGGTTGACCCAGAGCTGGATGCCGTGGAAGAGACCGCCGCTGACCACCAGCGCCTCCGGCGGCGCCTCGATGTGGAGGATGCCCGCGCCCGCGGTCATCCACTGGGTGTCGCCGTTGGTGATCAGGCCGCCGCCGCCGTTCGAGTCCTGGTGCTGGAAGGTGCCGTCGATGATGTAGGTGACGGTCTCGAAGCCGCGGTGGGGGTGCCACGAGGTGCCCTTGGGCTCGCCGGGCGCGTACTCGACCTCGCCCATCTGGTCCATGTGGACGAAGGGGTCGAGGTGGCGGTGGTCGACGCCGGCGAAGGCGCGCCGCACCGGGAACCCCTCGCCCTCGAAGCCGCTCGGCGCGGTGGTGACACCCAGCACCGGTCGCTCCGCCGCGACCGCGGGGTCGGGCTCGGGGATGCGCGGGAGGGTGAGAATGTCGTCGACGGTGACGGCGGGCATGGGGCAGTTCTCCTTCGGGACGGCGTCCCACTCGGGCATTGTAGTTGCAAGTGCAACGTTCCCGGTTCGGTCCGGGTCGAAACCCGTCGTGGAGGCGCAGCCGCTGATCAGCCGCAGGACCATCCTCTCCCTCGCCCTGCCCGCCCTCGGGGCGCTGGCGGCGGGGCCGCTGTACCTGCTCGCCGACACCGCCATCGTCGGCCACCTCGGGCGGGTGCCGCTCGCCGGCCTGGCGGTGGGCGGCACGGTGGTCACGGCGATGACCAGCGTCGCCACCTTTCTCGAGTACGGCACCACCGGAGGGGTGGCCAGGGCGCTGGGCGCGGGACGGCGCGAGGCCGCCCTCGACCTCGCCGTCCAGGCCACCTGGCTGGCCCTGCTCACCGGGCTGCTGATGACCGGAGTCGTCGAGCTGCTCGCCTCCGCCGCCGTCGCCCTGGTCGGCGGCGGCGACCCGGGGGTGCGGGAGCAGGCGATCTCGTGGCTGCGGGTCGCCGCCCTCGGCCTTCCCTTCGTCTGCGTCGCCCTCGCCGGGCAGGGCTGGCTGCGCGGCCTCCACGACACCGTGACCCCGTTCGTCGTGGTGGTGATCGCCAACGCGGCCAGCGTCGCGCTCAGCGCCGCGCTCGTCTACGGCGCCCACCTCGGCATCCTCGGATCGGCGATCGCCAACGCGCTGGCGCAGTCGGCGGCGGCGGTGATCTTCGTGCTCGCCCTCGCCCGCCGCGGCGCCCGGCTGGGCCCGGCGCCGCGGCGGATGGCGGCGCAGCTGGTCGCCGCCCGCGACCTCGGCGCCCGCACCCTGGCGTTCCTGATCTCCTTCAGCGTCGCCACCGCGGTCGCCGCCCACATGGGGCCGGTGATCGTGGCCGCGCACCAGATCGCCATCCAGCTGTGGACCTTCCTGGCGTTCAGCCTCGACGCCCTCGCGATCGCCGCCCAGGCGCTGGTGGGCACCGCGGTGGGGGCCGGGGACGTGGCCGCGGCGCGGGCGCTCGCCGGCCGGCTGATCCGCTGGGGCCTCGGCGCCGGGGCGGTGCTCAGCGTGCTGCTGGTGGCCGGCGCCGGGGTGATCCCGCGGCTGTTCACCCCGGACCCGGCGGTGCTCGGCGCGGTCGGCGGGGCCTGGTGGTTCCTCGCGCTGATGCAGCCGGCGGCGGCGGTGGTGTTCGTCCTCGACGGCGTGCTCATCGGCGCCGGCGACACCGCCTACCTCGCCGCCGTGACCACCGCCGCCGGCCTCGCCGTGTACCTGCCGCTGGCGCTGCTCGCCGGCGCCGCCGGCCTCGGCCTCGGCGGCATCTGGTTCGGGCTCACCTGCTTCGTGCTCGCCCGCCTCGCCGCCTGCCTGGTGCGGATGCGCGGCACCGGGTGGTTGCGGCGGGGAAGCGCGTCCGTCGATATCTTGACCAAGTCGATCTAGATAGTCATGATACCGGGCGCAGCCCACCCACCACCGGAGGCCAGCGCCGATGAGCGCCACCGACGAGCTTCTTCGCCAGAACGACGCCTACGCACGCGACTTCGACAGGGGCGACCTGCCCCTGCCCCCCGGCCGGCACGTCGCCGTGGTCGCGTGCATGGACGCGCGACTCGACGTCTACCGCATCCTCGGGCTCGAGCCCGGTGAGAGCCACGTCATCCGCAACGCCGGCGGGGTGGTCACGGAGGACGTCATCCGCTCGCTGGTGATCTCGCAGCGGCTGCTCGGTACCCGGGAGATCATCCTCATCCACCACACCGACTGCGGCATGGTCACCTTCACCGACGACGCGGTGAAGGCGGGCATCGAGGCCGAGGTCGGCATCCGGCCGTCGTTCGCCCTGGAGGCGTTCCCCGAGGTCGCCGCCGACGTGCGCCAGTCGATCGCCCGGATCCAGGCGTCGCCCTTCATCCCCCACCGTGACCAGGTCCGCGGCTTCGTGTACCACGTCGAGACCGGCCGTCTCGAGGAGGTCGGCTCCCGCCGTCCCGCGCTGGTCTCCTGACCCGGCCGGCGGCGGTCAGGCGCCCGGACCGCCGTCGATCTCCACCTCGGAGGTGAGCGCCTCGATCCGGGACCGACCGGGCGCGCGCCGCCCCGCGTCGACGCGTCGCAGCCGCGCGAAGACCGGGGCGAGCGCGT
>DASXNK010000117.1 GCA_036495095.1 Candidatus Dormiibacterota bacterium
GGGCCAGCGCCGCGAGGTGGTCGAAGTGGATGCCGGCGCCGTCGCCGGTGAGCATCGCGGTGTCGCTGACGGTGCAGTCGTACGGCGGCACGTCGCTGAGCGGGCCGTTCTCCACGGGGTGGAAGGGTTGGGTGGTGGGACAGGCCATCAGGCTCACCGAGGGCGGCTTCACGCCGCCGCCCAGGCCGAGGGTCAGGGTGCCCACCTGCGCTCCAACGGCGACCGGGAAGCTCAGCGCCGCCACCGCCAGCGCGCCGGGAGGCGCGCCCCCGGCCGAGACCGGCGGCGGGGGGGCCGGCGGAGGCGGCGGTGCGGGTGCGGCCGGGGGCGGCGGCAGCGGGGCGGGCAGCGGCGCGGGCGGCGCCGGGACGGCCGGCGCCCCACCCCCGGCCGCGCCCTCGACCAGCAGGTCGCCGGTCTGCACGTCCGGCGGCGGCGGCACCGCCCCGCCGGGGGCTCCGGCCACCGACCACCAGGCGGTGCTGCCCGGCGCCTCCGCCGCGGCATGGTGGACGCCTCCGGCCGACAGCGCCAGCCCGGTGGCCAGGGCGGCCACGGCGATCAGGGTGCGAGCCCCCCTCATGCCGGCACCGCCGCGGCGCCGAGGTAGGCGGTCACCACCCTCGGGTCCGAGAGCACCGCGGCCGGAGGGCCGTCGGCGATGACCCGGCCGAGGTCGAGCGCCACCAGCCGGTCGCAGACCGCCTTGATCAGCGGCATGTCGTGGGCGATCACCAGCATCGCGCACCCGGTCTCGGCGCGCACCCGGCGGAGCAGCGGGGCGAGCGCCTCGGTCTCGCGCTGGGCGATGCCCGACGACGGCTCGTCGAGGAGCACCACCGAGGGGTTGTGGGCGAGGATCATGGCGAGGTCGACCACCCGGCGCGTCCCCGTCGACAGCTCGCGGACGAAGCTGTCGCGGTGGGCGCCGAGGTTCATGAGCTCGACCAGGTCGGCGACCGTCCAGCCGACCTCGTCCTCCTGCTCCCAGACCGCGGGCAGCCCCAGCGCGGCGCTCAGGGGGTCGCGGACCTGGAGGTGGCGCTCCAGCCCCTGGGCGAGGTTCTCGGCGACCGTCAGGGAGGGGAAGATGCGCGCGTCCTGGAAGGAGCGGCCGAGCCCGGAGCGGGCGCGGCGGTCGGGCGACCAGCCGGCCACCTCGACGCCCTCGAGCTCGATGCCGCCCTCGTCGGGCTCGAGGAAGCCCGAGACCAGGTCGCAGAGGGTCGTCTTCCCCGAGCCGTTGGGGCCGATCAGGCCGAGGATCTCGCCGTCCCGCAGCCCCATGTCGACGCCGTCGACGGCGTGGATGCCGCCGAAGGAGCGGCGCAGGGCGCGCACCCGCAGCACCGTGGCGCGCTCCGCCGGCACCGGCTCCGGGGCGGCCGGTGCGACGACCGCCGGCGCGCGCTCGGCGAGGAAGACGGAGCGCACCAGGTCGTCGCGCTCGGCGAGCGAGTCGGGGGTGCCCTCGAAGCGCACCTCGCCCTTCTCCATGAAGTAGGCGCGGGAGGCGAGCGCCAGGCTGATGTCGAGCGACTGCTCGACGACCACCACCGTGGTGCCCTGGGCGTGGAACTCGCGCACCTGGTCGAGAAGCTGTGCCACCACCACCGGGGCGAGGCCGAGCGACAGCTCGTCGACGATGAGCAGCCGCGGCGAGGTCATGAACGCCATCGCGAGGGCGAGCTGCTGCTGCTCGCCGCCGCTGAGGTCGCCGGCGCGCTGGCCGAGTCGCTCACCCAGGCGGGGGAAGCGGTCGAGCACCCGGGTCCGGGCGGTGGCGGCGGCGGTGCGGTCGCCGCCGAGCAGCCACCCGGCGAGCCGGAGGTGGTCGGCGACGCTCACCGTCGGGAAGACCCCCCGCCCCCCCGGCACCAGGGCGATGCCCAGCCGGGCGGCGACCTGGGGGCCGGCGCCGGTGATGTCGCGGCCGTCGAGGAGGATGCGCCCGGCGAGCGGCTCCATGAGCCCGCAGACGGCGCGGAGCAGGGTCGACTTCCCCGCGCCGTTGGTGCCGAGCAGCGCCACCACCTCACCCTCGCGCACCTCGGCGCTCACCCCGAAGAGCACCTGCACGGAGTCGTAGGCGACCTCGAGCCCCTCGCAGACCAGCAGCGGCACGGTGCCGCCGGCGGCCGGCGCCGGGGCGTCGGCGCGGCGGTGGTGGCGGCGGCGGCGGCGCACCCGGCCCCGGCCGCCGCCGCCACCGCCGTCGCCCTCGCCCGCCAGGCTGGGCACCTCGATGCCGTGGCGCCGCGCCACCGCCCGGAGCAGCCGGTCGCGCAGCCCGTACAGCCCCGAGGCGAGCCCCCCGGGTGCGGCGAGCAGGAGCAGGAGCACGCCGACCCCGCTGGCGAGCACCTGGAGGTCGCCGAGCCCGATCGCCGGCCCGACGTAGCGGAGCCCCTCGTAATAGAGGGCGCCGAGCAGGGCCCCGGGCAGCGAGGTGAGGCCGCCGACCACCACGAACACGAAGACCTCGAGGCTGGTCAGCACGCCGAAGGTGGGACGGTCGACGGCCTGCTGCTGGTAGGCGAGCAGCGCTCCCGCCACCGCGGCGATGAACCCGGAGATCGCGAAGGCGGCGAGCCGGGCGCGGGTGGCGCTGGTGCCCACCGCCTGGGCGGCGGCGACGTTGTCGCGCACCGCGATCAGCGAGCGGCCGGCGTGGCTGGCGCGCAGCGACCGCGCGCACAGCCAGGCGAGCCCCAGCACGCCGAGGCAGACGTAGTAGAAGGCGACGTCGCCGCGGACGTCGACGGCTCGATAGATGATCGGCCGCAGCACCGGCACGTCCAGCCCGGGCAGCAGCCACGACGTGTACTGGCGGTCGAGGACCACGTTCTGCACGGTCACCGCGAAGGCGAGGGTCACCACCGCGAGGAAGAGGCCCTGCACCCGCAGCGCGGGCAGGCCGATGAGCAGTGCGGCGGCGGCGCCCGCCAGCCCGGCGGCGAGCAGGGTGACGAAGAAGTCGGCGTGGTGGTTGACGGCGAGGCCGCCGGCCACCGCCGCGCCGATCCCGCAGAAGGCGAACTGCCCCAGCGAGACCTGCCCCGCCCAGCCACTCAGGATCACCACGGAGATGCCGACGATCGCGAAGATGACCACCAGGGAGGCGAAGTTCGCGCGCACGCTGCCCACCACCAGCGGCAGGGCGACGAGCAGCGCGCAGACCGCGATGCGCAGACCGATGCGGCCCCAGCGCACCTCCGGGGTGGCGCGCAGCTCCAGGGGGATGGGGCGGAACTCGCGCAGGGTGCGGAAGGTGGAGACGCCGGTGTCGAAGGCGCGGCTCACCGTGCCCCGGCGCAGCAGCAGGGCGCCGAGGATGATCGGGAGCATGAGCGCGGCGCTGAGGTCGGGCTTCGAGGTGCCGAAGAAGGCGCTCTGGTCGATGACCCCGATGCCCATGCCCGCGAGCAGCGCCAGCGGCAGGCTCTCCATCCCCGCCACCACCGCCGCGGCGAGACCGTAGAGCAGCACCGTGGGGCTGACGCTCGCGCCGGGGGAGAGCCCGGTCACCGGCGCCCGCATGAAGACCGCGATCGCCGAGCAGACCGCGGCCACCACCCAGACCAGGGTCGAGAGCCGGCGCACCGGGATGCCGAGCAGCGCGGCGCGGTCGGCGTTCTCGGCGGCGGCGCGTACCGCGACCCCGTAGCGGCTCAGCCGCAGGAAGCCGGCGAGCCCGAGCATCAGCGCCACCGCGACCACGAGGATCGCGATGTGGTCGCCGTCGAAGATCACCCCGCCGAGCTCGAAGCGCAGCCCGCGGAAGGGGGTGGGGAACTCCGGCGGCGCCAGCGTCCGCCCCGACACCAGTGCGGGCATCGCGATCTCGAGGACGGCGAGCACCTGGGCGAGGCCGATGGTGGCGACCGTGGCCACCAGCCGCGGCGAGCGGCGGAACCGCCGCATCACCACCACCTCGACGAGCGCTCCGGTGAGCGCCGCGCCGCCCAGCATCACCCCGGCGGCGACCCAGTAGGACACGTGGCGGTCGGTGACGAGCAGCAGCGCCAGCACCGCGGGCACCGCGCCCAGCCCCACCTGGGCGAAGCTGATCAGCCGGTCGGCCCGGTAGACGAGGATCAGCCCCAGCGCCACCAGCGCGTAGAGGGTGCCGATCACCATCCCGTTGGCGAGGATGCCGAGGGGAATGCCGGTGGGCAGCGGGAGCACCCCGACGTGGGTGATCCGCCCGCGGCCGAAGAGCAGCTCGTCGGCGGCCACCAGCGCGACCGCGGCGGCGGCGATCCGCAGCCCGGTGCGCAGCCCGGGCAGGCGCACGGGCACGCTCACACCCCCGGGGGCAGGTTCGGCTCTCCGGCGGTCCACTCGCCGGTGACGTAGCGCTGGCCGCCGTTCAGCTGGACGTAGGCGCCCGGCTTGCCGTCGAACTCCGAGGTCGCGGAGGCGCTCCAGTAGATCTCGCGGGCGTCGCTGATCCAGGTGTACTTGCCCGGGGCGAAGTGGAGGTAGGGGATGTGGGGGTCGTGGGTGGTGCGCCAGCCGCCGTACGACGGGCTGGTGAGGGTGGCGCGCTCGAAGGTCAGCGGGGTGAGCGCCGGCCCCGCCAGCTGCAGCGAGTTGGCGATCACCGCGTAGCCGGTCCACCCGAAGGCGGCGAGCGGGACCGGCCCGGTGCCGCCGGTCGCCCGGTAGACCTTCGCCCCGTCGGAGTGGTCGACCGACTGGAACGCCGGCAGGTCGCCGATGCCGAAGGCGTGCTGCCACTGCTGGGTGTCGTAGGCGCGGCCGAGGATGTCGATGTCCATCAGGAAGCCGCCCTCCATGACGTTCTCGGGGAAGTACGCCTGCGAGGTGGCGGCGTGGGTCCCGAAGACCGGGAAGATCGGGTCGCCGGCCCACATGATGGTGGTGACGTTCGAGCTCTTCAGCTTCGCCATCAGGGTCGTCGACTGGGCCACCGCGGTGCTGGTGTCGAGCGAGTACAGGGCCATCTGCGCCCCGTTGCGATCGCAGCGCTGGATGCCCGCCTGGAGCTGCTCGAGCGCGGGACGGAGGATGTCGAGGTCGTCGGCGACGATCGCCACCTTGCGCGGCAGCCGCTGCAGGAGGGGATCGCCGGCGAAGCGCGCCGGCAGGTTGGCGAGCTTCTTGCACCAGTACTCGGAGGCGAGGACGGCCTGCTCGTCCTGGCCCATGAGGAGGCCGTAGAGGTAGGGCCGGTGGGCGATGCTGAAGGCGTTGCTGAGGCCCCCGAAGCTGATGATGCCCTTGCGTGCGAGCTCGTCGTAGACCTCGCCGGCAACGCCGAACCACATCGCCGCGAAGGGGTGGTAGGTGGCCGCCGCGGTGTCGACCTCGTTGCGCAGGCAGGGAATGTCGGGTGGCGCGAACTCGCACTGGCCCTGGAAGACGTCGAAATGGACCTTCCGGCCGTAGAGCTCGTAGCGGGTGTTGATGAAGGTGGCGGCCCGATCGCGGAAGTCCTGCTCCTGCTGCGGGCTGCTGCTGAGCCCCTGCGACGCGATGATGGCGTCGACGGCCGCGTTGCGCTTGGGCCGGTAGAGCACCACCTCGATGCTGGTGCGGGTCACCCCCTGCGAGGTGGCGCCACCGTTGTCGCCGCCGCCCCAGGTGGGGGCGCAGGGCGGGGCCACGAGCAGCCCTCCGAACTGCAGGCCGCCGGCGCAGTGACGGGTGTCGCCGCCGGCATGACCGGTGCCCGGCAGCGCCGCCGCCGCCCCGACGCCGGCGCCGGGGCCTCCCGCGGTCGCCGGCCGGGTGCCACCCGGGCCCGTGGCGCCGGTGCCGGTGGTCGGGTCCGCCGCGCCTCCCGAGTCCGCGCCGGGGTCGGCGCCGGGCGTGGCGAGGGCGGCCAGCGGCGGCGGCGCCGCGGCGGGCGCGGGCGCGCGCGACGGCAGCGCGATCGCCAGCACCAGCTGGGCGATGGCAAGCAGCAGCAGAGGTGAGTAGCGCCGGACTGGGATCACCCCCCAAGTCCCTCCCTTCCCCGTCTCGGGTCGTGGCGGGAGGATTGCACGGGCCCGTCGCTTGCGTCAACTTCGCCGAACGGGGGCGGACTCCGCCCCCGTCAGCGCACGCTGACGCTGAAGGAGGCGCCGTCGGCGCTGACCGGCGACGGCTGGGCCAGCACCGACCCGTTGGAGCGGACCATCGTGATCAGGTCGGCCGCCCAGGTGGGTGCCGTGATCGTCCCCGAGCCGCCGCCGGCGTCGGCGCTGCACATCGAGAAGGACACGTAGCCGAAGTTCGCGAGCGGGAGCACGTTGCAGCTGCTTCCCGAGCACGCCGACGGCGCCTCCGCGATCCACTCCGCCGACGTCAGCGGGCCCGAGGGCCCACGCCGCACCGTCGAGAAGCTGCGTCCGCTGGTGACGTCGCGCAGGGTGAGCGTGGTGCCGGCGGCGATGGAGTCGACCACCGCCTCGATGTGGTCGCCGGGCCGGATCACCAGCGCGATGCGCACCCGGGCGGCCGGATAGAGCTCGTACCAGGCGTAGTACGCCGGCTGGTTGGTCTGGCTGCAGTCGGCGCCGGTGCCGATCTGCTCGACATAGTTGGAGACATAGCCGTCGAGCCCGATCCAGAAGCTCGAGTAGGTGCCTCCGTTGGGACAGCTCACCGCCGGCTGGACCCAGGCGCCGCGCACGCCGGTGAACTGCATCCCGGTGCGGTGGACGGCGTAGCCGGCCCAGTTCGGGCTCGACATCGACGCGCTCGCCGCCGGCGCCTCGTGGATCTGCGGCGGCGCCGGTGACCCCGCGCCGACCATCGCGGCCGCCGTCGCCAGCGCCGCCGCCAGCCTCCGCGCGCGCCGACGCCGGGTCGCGACCTCGCCCACGCCGCGACCGGACTCTCCGTGCTGAAGGTCCACCCCGAAACCTCCGCGCCACCCCTGGCACCCTTCCGCCCACGCGGTCAGGATGGTACTGCTCCGCCGCGCATTTTGGGGAGACCGAAGCCGCGGAGGAAATCGTGGCAGTGGTTGTGTATCCTCGGCCCGCGCCCGAGCAGGAGGAGCACCATGCCTCTGTCCACGTCGTACTGGCCCGCGGACACCAGCGTCCCCGTGCTCGAGACCACCGTCGGCGACATCCTGCGCGCGGTCGCCGCCGAGCGGCCCGACCAGGACGCGCTGGTCGAGGGCATCCCCGACCCGGGCGCGCGGCGGCACTGGACCTACGAGCGGCTGCTCGACGACGCCGAGCGGGTGGCGCGGGCGCTGCTCGGCCGCTTCGCGGTCGGGGAGCGGATCGCGGTGTGGGGTCCGAACACCAGCGAGTGGGTGCTGCTGGAGTACGGGGCCGCGCTGGCGGGGATGGTGCTGGTCACCGTCAACCCCGCCTACCGTCCCGCCGAGCTCCGCTACGTGCTCGAGCAGTCGGGGTCGGCGGGCATCTTCCTCCTCCCGGAGTTCCGCACCAACCCGATGGAGCGGTCGCTCGCCGAGGTGCGCTCCGAGCTGCCCGGGCTCCGCGAGTCCATCCTCTTCACCGAATGGGAGGAGTTCTGCGCCACCGGCTCGCCCACCGAGCCGCTGCCGGTGGTCGCCCCCGGCGACCCCGCCCAGATCCAGTACACCTCGGGCACCACCGGCTTCCCCAAGGCGGCGCTGCTCCACCACCGCGGGATCACCAACAACGCCCTGCTGATGACCCGGCGGATGGGATGGGAGCCCGGCGACGTGGCGGTCAACCCCTTCCCCCTGTTCCACACCGCGGGCTGCGTGCTCGGCGTGCTCGGGGCGGCGCAGAGCCGGGCCACGCTGATCCCGGTGGTGGCCTTCGACCCCGCCCTCTACCTCGAGCTGCTGGAGACCCACCGCGCCACCGTCACCTGCGGCGCCCCCACCATGCTGATCGCCGCCATGGAGCACCCCGACCGGGCCCGGCGCGACCTCTCGGCGCTGCGCATCGTCACCTCCGGCGGCGCCACCGTTCCCGTCGAGCTCGTCCGCAACGTCGAGGCCACCCTGGGGGTGCGCTTCACCATCATCTTCGGGCAGACCGAGTCATCGCCCTGCATCACCGCCACCCACCTCGACGACACCGACGTCGACAAGGCGGAGACCCTGGGGCAGCCGCTGCCCCAGACCGAGGTGAGGATCGCCGACCCCGCCACCGGCGAGACCCTGCCCTGCGGCGGCGTCGGCGAGCTCTGCTGTCGCGGCTACCTGGTGATGACCGGCTACTACAACATGCCCGAGGCCACCGCCGAGGCGATCGACGCCGAGGGCTGGCTGCACACCGGCGACCTCGCCTCCATGGACGAGCGCGGCTACTGCCGGATCGAGGGCCGGCTCAAGGACATGATCATCCGAGGTGGCGAGAACATCTATCCGCGGGAGATCGAGGAGCTGCTCTTCAGCCATCCCGCGGTCGGCGACGTCGCCGTGGTCGGCACGCCCGACCCGAGGTGGGGTGAGGAGGTGGTCGCCTTCGTGCGCCCCGCCCCGGGGATGTCGCCCACCGGCGAGGAGCTCGCCGCCTTCGTGCGCGCCCGCCTCGCCGCCTACAAGACGCCGAAGCGCTGGATCCTCTGCGACACCTTTCCCACCACCCCGTCGGGCAAGGTGCAGAAGAACGTGCTCCGCGGCCGGCTCACCGGGGAGGCACTGACGGGGCGGTAGCCCACACCTCTATCCACAGGTCATCCACAGCCTGTGGGAAACGGGCGTTCCCCCTCAGGCGGCCCAGGCGGGGCGCGAGGTGGCGTCGAGCTCGGCGCCCTCGAGCACCTGGCGGGGCGCCGAGGGCGAGCTGCCGCCGGCTCCCGCCAGCCACCAGAGGGTGAAGTCGCCGGCGCCCGCCCCGGGGGCGAGGTAGGCAAGCCCGCCGCCGTCCGGCGCCCAGGTGGGGAAGGCGCAGAGCGCCCCGCCGGCGAGCGCCCGCGGGGTGCCGAGGGTGCTGCCGTCGAAGCCGGCCACCGCCAGGTGGGCGGCCTGGCCGCCCCCGGTGCAGACCATCGCGAGCATCCCGCCACCGGGGGCGAGGTCGGGCTGGCCGCAGTCGTCGCCGGCGCTGGTGAGCGCGTGACCGGCATCGCGCGGGCCGGTCTGGAGCCAGAGCTGGGAGTGGATGTGGGACTGGCCGTCGATCGCGTGGCGCACGAAGATGACCGCGCCGGAGCCGAGCGGCAGCGGCTCGACGTCGCCGCCGGTGTACCCCACCGGGGACGACCAGCGGGTCGCCACCCCCGCCGCCGGCCGGCTCCACACCGCAAGGTCGACGCGGAAGCCCGCCTTGGGGGCGTCGTAGCTGTACCAGAGCCGGCCGTCGGCGCCGCCGCGGGGATGGAAGGCCCAGTGGTCGCGCTCCAGCGACCCGTCGCCCAGCGGCGCCGCGGCGTTGTCGCTGAGGCGGCGCAGCCCATCGCCGCCGGCGCCGGCGCTGTAGAGGTCGGAGCTCTGGGCGCCGCGGCCGACCACCAGCAGCGAGCCGTCCGCCAGCACCGCGGGCTGCATCCAGCGCCGGCCCGCGTCGTGGGTGAGCACCCTGGTCACGGTGTCGCCCCGCAGCCGGAGCAGGTCCCCGGCGGAGGCGACGTACACGCTGCCGGGAAGCTGGAGCAGCGGTCGCACCTGGGAGGGGTCGACGGCGGCTCCGGCGGCCGCGGTGCGCCCGTCGTGGAGGTGGCGCAGCACCCCGAGCCCGGTGTAGACGGCGAGCCCGAAGCCCGCCATCAGGGCCACGAGCAGGATCGACAGGGCGACTCGGCTCCGCATCAGGGGAAGCTCTGCGCCACCCGGGCGTGGATGCGGTCCCAGTCGGGCTCGAGCACCGACTGGCCGTCGATGGTGGCGTCGCGGGTGAACGGGGGCAGCAGCAGCACCCGCTCGACGTTGCCGAGCTGCAGGCCGGAGGCGATCGGCAGCAGGTCGGCGACCTCGGTGAGGCTCATGTCGGTGAGGATCTCGCCGTTGAGCGCCGACGCGATGTCGGGCAGGTCGGTGAGGCTCACCGAGTGGGCCCGGGTGCGCAGCGCGAGCAGCACCTGCTGCTGGCGCTCGGAGCGGCCGAAGTCCTCGCGGAGGTCGTCGTGCCGGGAGCGCACGTACTCCATCGCGGTGAGCCCGTTCATGTGCTGCGCCCCCGGCATCACCGCCACCCGCTGGAACGCGTAGGGGTTGCCGCCGGCGAGGTCGGCGGGATAGAAGTCGTCGAGCACCGGGTTGGTGGTCACCAGGTCGACGCCGCCGAGGCGGTCGATGAGGTTGACCAGGCCGCGCAGCCCGATCCACACGTAGTGGTCGATCTGGACGTTGAAGTCTCTCTGCACGGTGTCCACCGCGGCCGACGCGCCCCCGTTGGCGTAGGCGGTGTCGATCTTCGCCGAGCCGCCGCCGGAGATCGGCGCGTAGAGGTCGCGGGGGATGGAGAGCATGGTCACGTGCCCGCTGCCGGGGTCGACCCGCACCAGGATCATCGACTGGGTCAGCAGGTGCCCGGGGACGAACTTGGCGTCGTCGTCCGACCCCAGCAGCAGCACCGTGAAGGGCTGGTGGTCGGCCGGGGACCGGTGGGTCAGCGAGGTCACCACCGACTGGCCGGTGGCGCCCAGGCCGGTGGCGAGCACCGGCAGGAAGAACGCGACGGCGCCGGCGAGGCCCGCGGCGGTGAACCCGATGACGAGCAGGAGGGCGACCAGGACGCGGCGGTGGCGCCCCCGCGCCGGACCCACCCCGGCCGTCACCGGCCGTCCCGGCCCCGAGCGCCGTGGCCGGCGCTGCTTGGTCGCCATCGTGCGGATGGTACGGGGAGGGGGATGCGGCACGGGGCGGGACCACGTTGGTCCCGCCCCGTCCGAGAGGCTCGCCCTGCTCCGGGCGCCGGTGCGCCGGGCTAGCAGTGGCTGAGCAGCGAGGTGATGCAGGAGAGGGAGGGGAGGCCGGGGAGCCCGGGGAGGCCCAGGTGCAGGCCGCCGCCCGAGGCGGAGACGCTCGGGGCGGTCGCCGAGACCGAGCCGCCGCCCAGGTTCAGCGCGCCGCCGGCGACGTTGACCGCGGGCTGGGTGACCGAGGGGACGATGCCGCCGGCCAGGCCGGTGGCGGTGCCCACCACCGAGCCGAGGGTCGAGGGGAGGCCGTTGACCAGCGACCCGGCGGTGCCCTGGACGGTGCCGGTGAGCGAGCCGGCGACGCCGGTGACCGAGCCGATCGCGGAGGGCACCGAGCCGGCCAGCGACTGCACCGGGGCGGTCAGCGAGCCGATCGCGGGCAGGCCGGGGACCGCCGGCAGCGCGCCGGTCAGCGAGGAGAGGCTGGGCAGGCCGGGGAGCAGGCCGGTGACCGAGGAGACGTCGGGCAGGAGCCCGGTCACCGAGGAGAGGCCGGGAAGGCCGGGCAGAAGGCCGGTGACCGAGGAGAGGCCGGGAAGGCCGGGCAGGAGGCCGGTGACCGAGGAGAGGCCGGGCAGGCCCGAGGCGCTGCCGCCGCCGCTGGCGCCGGCGCCGGCCCCGGAGACCGAGAGCGAGCCGGCGGCGCCGTTGCCGCCGATCCCCAGGTGGCCGCCGGTGATGGAGGAGAGGCTGGGGAGGCCGGGCAGCAGGCTGGTCACCGAGGAGAGCCCGGGCAGCGCCGGCAGGGAGGACACCAGGCCGCCGGCGCCGCCGAGGCCGCCGAGGTCGGCGGCGGCGGTCAGCGGACCTGCGCTGGCGGTCATCGAGCCGGAGTCGCCGGAGAACAGGGCCTCGGCGTGGGTGCCACCCAGGCCGAGGGCGGAGGCGACGGTGGCGGTGACCACACCGGCGGCGGCGGCGGACCCGATGGCGGCGAGGACGAGCTTGCGAGCGGTCATGTGAGCATCCTTGCGGTGGGCTGCACCCCACCTGGGTCATCGGGTGAGAGAGGAACCCGAATCACACCTGGAGACGACCGCGGCGGCGCTGCCCTTGTGGCTCTCGGCGATTCGTTACAGGAGCGATCGAACCGCCACGACCGTCACTGCGATGACGTCGTGATCGGGCCGTCGGCCTCGATGCGGAAGACCGGGTACGCGGGCGCGATCCGGATCAGCTCGGCGTCGGGCGCAGCGGGGCCGACGCCCTCGAGGGTGCTGCTGCCGTCGAGGCGCCACTGCCGCATGTAGGCGCGGAGCAGCGCCGGCCGCTCGGCGACCGGGACCTCGACGGCGAGCACCGGCTCGGTGCGCTTGCCCAGGCGCAGCTCGGCCCGGCCCGCGGTGCGCAGGTTGCGCACCCACTGGGTGGTGCCCCGCGACGAGACCAGGTAGCGGTGGCCGCGGTGGCGGAGCACGTTGACGACCACGATGCGGGTGCGGCCGCCGGTCCGGCTCCGCACCGCCAGCAGGTGGGTGCCGAGCACGCTGACACCGGCGATCGCCAGCACCGCCGGCGCCTGGCCGAGCAGCCGGCGCGCCAGCGGGGCGCGGAGGAGATAGCGCTCCATGGCCTCAGCGTACCGTGCCGGACGGCACCTCATGGTGGCGCGACCGGGAGGTTCGGTGGCACCCGGGGCGATTCGACACGTCTCGGGGGCTTGGCGCGGGGGGTTGCTTCGGATATGGTTGTGGTGCAGCCCGCACCACCGAGCGGCCGGCCGAGCAGGCCAGGCAACGGTTCCTCGACCACTCTTCAGCGTGAGTTTCTGCCAAGTCGGGTGTCAGCTCGGGGCGGGTGGTTCGGGGGTGGGCGTGGCGCCTGGGGGGAACGGAGGCGGGAGACGGATGGCCGGACGCGAGGCACCCTGCACGCTGCGCTTCGGTGAGCGGGTGGGCGAGGGCACCGCATACCTGGACACCGACGAGCTGGTCCTGCGCCAGGAGCGCCGGTTCGCCGTCCCGGTGAGCGACCTCACCGTGGTTGAGACCGCCGACGGCCGCGTCGAGGTCACGTTCCCCGGCGGCACCGCGGTGCTCCACCTCGACGCCGCCTCGCACCGCTGGGCGGAGACCCTGGGCCGCGGGCCCCGGAGCCGGCTCGACCGGCTCGGGGTCAAGCCCGGCCAGTGCGTCGCCGTGGTGGGCACGGTGGAGGAGGGCTTCCTCGGGGAGCTCCGCGGCCGCGCCGCCGTGGTGGTGACCGGCCGGTCGGTTCCTGCCGGAGCTGACATCATCTTCCTGGCCGCGACCCAGCGGGAGGAGCTGGGCCGGGTTCCGGGCCTGGCCCACTGCCTCGCCTCCGGCGGGGTGCTGTGGGTGATCCGTCCCCGCGCCGGGCGGGAGATCGGCGAGCAGGACGTGGCGGTCTCCTGCCGGGCCGCGGGGATGACCGCCGGCCGGGCGGTGCGCTTCACCGCCACCCATACCGCCGACCGGCTGCTGCCCCAGCGGGTGAGCGGGGGCTCGCGCCGCCGGACCCGCTGAGGCCGCCGGCTCAGCCGCTCGCGCGGCTCAGCGGATGGGCCGCGACCACCTCGAGGAAGCGCACCACCGCCCGCGCCGACTCCAGGCGCCAGACCAGCAGGGTGTGGTCGAACGCCTCGGCGGTGGCCAGCCGGGCCTCGAGGGCGGCGAGCAGCGGGGCGAGCCGCTCACGCTGGGCGGTGAGCAGGGGGGCGGCGTCGCCACCGGTGCGGGCGAGCAGGGCGAGCTTCAGCATCAGCTGGGAGCGCACCTCGCGGAGGTGGTCGACCGGGGTGGCCAGCCACGCGCGCAGCGCATCCTCGCCCTCCGCGGTGGCGCTGAGCAGGGTGCGGTGAGGACCCCGCTCGCCCGGCTCCTCGCCGGCGGTGGCGACCATGCCCCGGTCCTGCAGGGTGGTGAGGGCGCGGTAGACCAGCGGCTTGGGCAGCGCCCAGACCTGGCCGACCTCGCCCTCCGGGGCCATCAGCCGGGCGAGGGCGAAGCCGTGGCGGGGCCGCTCGGTGACCAGGCCGAGCACCGCCCACTCGCCGCAGGAGAGCGGGGGCGGGGACGGGGAGGCGGGCATCCCCGGACGGTAGCGCAGCGCGGGGGCGGGTTCCATGGCGAAGCTCCCATTTTCCGCGACTTCGGCGACAATGGGCTCTCGGGCCGCCCCGGGCGGCCGGGAGGGACATGTCGCCCCGCGGGGCAGGGAAGGGAGAGATGCGCGAGGTCACACCTCGTCACCGGGCCGCCACCGGGCTGCTGGTCGCGGCCGCCGCGCTGCTGGCCGGCGCCGTCGAGGCCGCGCCCGGACCGCTGACCACGCTCGCCGCGACGGTCGCGCCCCAGCAGGCGGCCGCGACCCACACGCCGAAGCCGAGCCGCACCCCGAAGCCGACGCCGACGCCGAAGCCGCCGAAGCCGACTCCGGCTCCGCCACCACCGCCACCACCGCCGCCACCGCCGCCGCCGCCGCCGCCACCGCCACCGCCGCCGACCAAGAAGCCGGCCCCGGCGCCGCTGCCGCCCCCGCCACCGTCGCCGAAGGGGGCGCCCGCGCCCGCCGCGCCGGTGGCCGCCGCACCGGCGCCGCCGGCCCCGCCGCCGCCGGCTCCCGCGGTCGCCGTGCCGGCGATCCCGGCGACGCCGCCGACCCCGCCGCCCACCCCGGCGGCCGCCGAGCCCAGCTCCTCGTCCGGGCCGGTCGCCGCGCTCCCCGCCAGCGGCATCGGCCAGGGCGGTGCACCCCCCGGCCCCGAGGGCGGCGGCGGGCCGGCGCCGGTGATCGCGCTCGCCGGCCTGCTCATGATCGGCGGCACCGGGGTGGCGTTGACCCTCCGCAACCGTCCCCGTGCCGCGGCCCCGGCCGGCGCCGCCGCCGGCCCCGCCATCGCGGTCACCGCCGCGGCGCCGTCCCACGCCTTCGAGCGCCTTCCCGACCACATCCAGCGGGACCTGGTCGAGATCAGCGACATCCTGAAGGGGATGGGCGAGTAGCGCCGGCGGAGGCCCTACTTGACGGTGAAGACGATCTGCTTGGAGTAGACCCTCGGGCTGAAGGGGAAGTGGTCGGAGGCCACGAACTCGGCCTTGATGGTGTAGACGCCGGGATGGACGGGGAAGTCCTGGGCGAGGGTGTACTGCATGTACTGCAGGTTGCCGTCGATGTAGAGGTGGACGTGGCCCTTGTCGGGGCTGATGTTCGAGCTGGTCGCCTGGACCACCTGGGCGCCCTGCAGGTCGACGGCGACGTGGACCGTGCTTCCGGTCACCGTGCTGCCGTCGGCGGGCGAGGTGATCGACAGTGTCGCCGGCGACGAGGGGCGGGTCCCCGAGGGGGTGCCCGGGGGGAGGCTCGCGGCGGCGGTCGGACTCGACGTCGCCGGGACCCCGCTGCCACCACCGCATGCCGCGCAGGAGATGGTCGGGATGGCCAGGATCGCGGCGATGCGGGCGGTTCTCATGGGTCGGATCCTCATCCTTTCACGACGATGTCGATGTGGGAGCTCAGCTGCTGGCAGCCGCTGACGGCGGCGATGTCGAAGCTGTTGGTCCCCCGCTTCACGGTGGCGTCTGCGACATAGTGTCCTGGACCGAGCTGGCGGAGGGGGAGGTCGCCGCCGGTGCCCGCCTGCTTGATCGAGCTCACGGTCGCGTCCAGGCCGTTGCCGCCGGCGTCGAAGTAGGTGGCGTGGAACTCGACCTTCCCGGCGGTCTCGGGGTCGACGTAGATCTGCAGTTTCCCCACCGGGAGCACGATGTTGTAGAGGGTGGGCAGCCCGTTGCCTCCGGGCTGCACGGTGAAGGTCTGCGGCGGCACCCGCGGGGTCACCGTCACCGGGATCTCCACCGACGCGCTGCCCCGGTTCACCAGCGCGGTGACCTGCCAGGCGGTCCCGAGCGCGAGGTTGCTGCCGGTCGCCGTCCAGGTGCCCGGGGCGGTGCGGGTCAGCGGCAGGGTGGTGGGGCCCAGGCTCTGGCAGGACGGGGCGGCGAACCCCAGCTGCACCCCGGTGGCGTCGAGCGGCCGGCCGGTGTCGTAGTCGGTGAGCACGGCGGAGAAGCGGTTGGGCCCGGTCGACCCCGGGGTGACGGTCAGCCGCATCCGCACGCTGGTGCCGTAGTCGTGGGCGTCGAGCACCAGCGACGGCGGTGCCTGGGCGGCGGCCCGGGCGACCTCCGAGGTCGGTGGTGCCTCGTTCACCAGCCCGGCGGCGACGAGCAGGGCGGCGACCGCCACCATCACCTCGACGCCGGCGACCCGCCGCAGCCCGCCCACCCCCCGCGCCGCCACCGGCACATTGCGGAAGCGGTTGACGGCGCCGAGCCCGGCGAGCAGCAGCAGCAGCCCGACCTTGACCAGCACCAGGATGCCGAAGGTGGTGCCCCACAGCCGGTCCCAGGCGCCGATCTCGATCACCGCCCGCACCGTCCCGGTGGCGGCGACGGCGAGCAGGGCCACCCCCGCCAGGGTGCTGAACCGGCGGACGGCCCGTCCCCTCGCCTCGCCGGCCAGGCCCCGGATGCCCAGGAGCAGGGCGAACAGCCCCCCCACCCAGAGGGCGCCGGCGGCGATGTGCACCCACTGCATCGCGGCGTTCACCGCCACCGCCGACCCCGCCGCCGCGTGGCTGTTGAGCACGTCGGCGAGCATCGCCAGGGCGCCGGCCGTCCCGGCCACCCCCACCGCGGTGCGGCGCCGGGTGTCGCCGCCGCGGAAGGCGAGCACCAGCGCGGCGCCCGCGATCGCCAGCGGGATCGAGCGCTCCACCACGGTGCGGCCGATCGAGGTGGAGAACACGTCGCCCAGCCCCGCCCCGGCGTTCCTCGCCTGGGAGGCGATCACCGTCGCCGTCCCCACCACCGCGAGCCCCCATGCCACCGGCAGGGTGCGCACCACCGCGCGGGCGGGCCGGGGCAGCACCATCGTCGCCACCCCGGCGCCGCCGACCAGCCCCACCAGTCCGAGGAAGAGCACGGCGCGCCCGGCGATGTCGGCGGCGCTGGGGCCGGGCGGCCCCGCCACCGACGCTGGGATCGACACCGAGCTGGGGTCCTTCCGCACCCCGAAGGCGAAGGCGCCGCCGGCGACGTGGCCGTCGACGTGCGAGAAGGTCCGCCAGCTGACCGTGTAGACCCCGGTGGGGAGGGGCTTCAGCGCGACCCGGAGCTGCAGCGGATTCCCCGGCACCGCCTGGGCGGCCCCCTGCTGGTACGGCTGGCCGCCGGTGGACAGCACCTCGATCGAGGAGAGCCGGGGGTCCGGCTCCTCGCCGAAGGTGATGATCACGTCGGCCGGCGGCTGGGGGAGGTCGGCCCCGCTGTCGGGCACGGAGCTCTGCCGCAGGGCGTGCGCGGAGGCGTGGAGCGGCAGCGCCGCCACCGCTCCGAGTGCCACCAGCAGGGCGACCAGCCCCAGGATCAGGCGCCGCACGGTGCTAGAGCCCCGAGCTCCGCCGCCGCGCGCTCAGCCCGAGGCCGATGCCTGCGCCGCCGAGGACGAGGGCGGCGAGCAGCGCCACCAGCGCGGTGGGCAGCGCGTCGGGCCTGCTCTCGACCCTGTCGACCCGGGCGCTGACCCGGTCGAGCTTGGTCGAGATGTCGGTGACGCTCGGCACCCTGGCCGGGAACTCGACGCCGGCCGGGTTGTCCACGGTGGCGAAGGTCTTGTCGCTGGCCGTCGCGGTCTCGTCGACCGGGGTGTCCTTGATCTTCCCGCTGATGTGGAAGGTGTAGTTGCCCGGGGCGGTCGGGATGAAGTGCATCTGGTACTCGCCCGGCGTGCCCAGGCCGGTGTCGGGGTCGGCGGTGGGCACCAGCGGCATCGCGTCCATCCTCTGGCCGCCCAGGCTCACCTCCACCTTGAGGTCCTTGTCGGTGATGTCGGTGACCGGGGTGGTGTCCTGCTTGACGATCACCTGGACGGCGTTGTCGAAGCCCACGTACGCGGGCTCATGGAGCCAGCCCAGCGCGATCGTGTAGGGACCGAAGGGCTTGACGATGTGGGCGAGGGCGGGATGGACGGCGCCGAGCGCCAGTGCCCCGGCGGCGAGCGCGGCGACGCCGGCGCGGGCTGTTCTGGATGTGGTGACTGTCACGGAAGGGCTCCTCTCGGGGATCGACGGTTGACGGCGCGGGATCGCGCCGGCGGGCAGGCACGCCCGGGTCGTGTCGGTCAGTCCGGGAGGAGCAGCGGGGGAGGGCGGCGCCAGAGCTCGCGGCCGAAGCGGTCGAGCGGCGAGGCGACGGTGGCGCGCGCCGACTGCGGGGCTGCGGCGGCGCGGCCGAGATGGCGGAGCAGGGCGAGGAGCAGCCGCTCGCAGGCGGCGACGACGCCGCGGCGCTCGCCCAGCCGGCGGAGCACCAGCAGCACCGCCCAGGCGAGCGCCCAGGCGACCAGCACGAGCACGGCGAGGACCGGCGCGTGGACGCCGGTCACGGCGCCCAGTCCCGGCGGCGGCCGGCCGGCGGCGAGCGCCTCGGCGTTCTCCTGGAGGAGGTAGAGGCCGGCCTGGAGCAGGCTGAGCGGCAGCCAGAGGGCGAGAAGCTGGGCGCCCTCCGAGGGTCGCCGGGGCACCGGCGCGGCGGGGCGCCAGCCCGGTTCCCGGCCCCGCCAGCCGCCGGCGAGGGCGGCGCGGGTCTGCTCGAGGCGGCGGCCCAGTCTCCACCACGCCCGCCAGCAGCGCACCCCGAGCAGGGCGGCGCCAAGGGTGAGCAGCGCTCCCACCGGCAGCATGTACGCGTGCACCGGGGCGAGCACGACCGCGGAGAGCCGGGCGGCACCGGAGACTCGCGCGTACTCGAGCGTATGGGTGAGCCAGACCCCGACGAGAGCGATGAGGATGACGCCGGGGGCGAGCATCCGCGGCCTCGCGGGAGGAAGCATGGCGGGGAGCATAGCGCGCAGATGCGCCCGAGGCTGTCAGACTACTCCGGTTCGGGGACCCGTCCTGCGCAGCGCAGTGACGCCGGGCGGGAGGAACTCATGACCACGGCCTCGAAGGGGGGCGGCGCTGCGCTGGCCTCGCCCACGGACCACCTCGTCGTCGCCGCCGAGGCGCTCATCGTCCGTGGCAAGGAGCAGGGGTACCTCACCCCGGATGACGTCCTCACCGGCTTCCCCGAGATCGAGGCCGAGCCCGATTACCTCGAGCGGATCTTCCAGGTCTTCCGCGACATGGGCATCGAGGTGTCCGACGGCGACCGCGACTTCGAGGCGGTCGACGACAGCGACGACGACAGCCTCGAGGCCAGCGCGGCCCTCGGCGCGATCGCCCTCGACGACCCGGTGCGCATGTACCTGCGGGAGATCGGTCGCGTCCCCCTGCTCCGCAAGGAGCAGGAGGTCGAGTACGCGATGGCCATCGAGCAGGGCGACGAGGAGGCGCGGCGCCACCTCACCGAGGCCAACCTCCGCCTGGTGGTGAGCATCGCCAAGAAGTACATCGGCCGGGGCATGTCCTTCCTGGATCTCATCCAGGAGGGGAACATGGGCCTGATCCGCGCCGTCGAGAAGTTCGACTACCGGCGCGGCTACAAGTTCTCCACCTATGCCACCTGGTGGATCCGCCAGGCGGTCTCGCGGGCGCTCGCCGACCAGGCGCGCACCATCCGCGTCCCCGTCCACATGGTGGAGAGCATCAACAAGCAGATCCGGGTCTCCCGGCGGCTGCTCCAGGAGCTGGGCCGCGAGCCCACCGAGGACGAGATCGCCGACGAGATGGGGATCACGCCCGAGCGCGTGCGCGAGATCATCACCATCGCGCGCGACCCGGTCTCGCTGGAGACCCCGGTGGGCGATGAGGACGACTCCCACCTCGGTGACTTCATCGAGGACAAGCTCGCCCCGGCGCCGCCCGAGGAGGCGTCGATGGCGATGCTCCGGCTCGAGGTCGAGCACGTCCTCGACACCCTCACCCCGCGCGAGCGCCGCGTCCTCCAGCTCCGTTTCGGGCTGATCGGCGGCCATCAGCGCACCCTCGAGGAGGTGGGCAAGCGCTTCGGGGTCACCCGCGAGCGCATCCGCCAGATCGAGTCGAAGGCACTGCGCAAGCTCCGGCACCCGGCGCGGAGCGCCCGCCTCTCCGACTTCATCGACTAGTCCCACACCTCCGCGGTACCGGCGTGTCATAAAGACGGCCGGTGTCCGAGTCCTGGAGGGAGTGACCGTGGCTGCGCAGTCCTTCATCGACCGGCTCATCCGCCAGCAGGGGTGGATGGACGGCGTCGCCGAGGCGGTGCAGGGCGCCGTCGGCAAGGCGTACGAGGCGCTGGGTCCGCGCGGTCGCGTCGTGAAGAACGTCCTCCACGGCACCGCCGTGCTCGGCCACCCCCTCCACCCCGCGGTCACCGACGTGCCCATCGGCGCCTGCCTGGTCGGGCTGGTCGCCGACGCCACCGGCCAGCCGCGGGCGGGCGACACCGCCCTCGCCGTGGGGGTGGGGGCGTCCGCGCTGGCGGCGCTGAGCGGGTACACCGACTTCCACGAGACCTTCGGTCACGAGCGCCGGGTGGCCCTCGCCCACGGTGCCGCGATGACCACCGCCCTCGGCCTCCAGCTCACCTCGCTGCTGCTCCGGGTGGCCGGCGGCGAGGGCGCGCGCCGCACCGCGGTGGGGCTCTCGACCGCGGGCTTCGCGGTGGTCGCGGCCAGCGCCTACCTCGGCGGCGACCTCGTCTACGGGATCGGCACCGCGGTGAACCGCAACGCGTTCCTCGAGGCCCCCGAGGACTTCGTCGACGTCGGCGCCTCGGGCGACTTCCCCGAGGGCGCCATGCGCCGGGTGCAGGCGGGGGCGGCGCCGGTGCTGCTGGTGCGGGTGAGCGGCCGGCTCCAGGGGATCAGCGCGGTCTGCTCCCACGCCGGCGGCCCCCTCGACGAGGGCGAGCTGGACGGCGAGTGCGTCACCTGCCCCTGGCACGGGTCGCGCTTCCGGGTCACCGACGGCACGGTGGTCGACGGCCCCGCGACCTTCCCGCAGCCCCCCTTCGTGGTGCGTGAGCACGACGGCCGGGTGGAGGTGAGGGTGGCGGTCCCGCTGCATTGAGCGGCGAGCGCCGCCTGGTCGTCGTCGGCGGGGGCGGCGGGTCGCTGGGCCGCGCGGTGGTGACCCGGCTGCTCGCCGACGGCTGGCCGGTGGTGGTCGCCGCCCGGCACCTCCCCGACCCGGAGATCCCCGGGGCCCTCGTCGCCGCCTGCGACCTGGGCGACCCCGCGTCGGTGGCGGCGCTGGCCGAGCGGGTGCGCGCCGAGGGCGAGTGGGCGGGGGTGGTCAACTGTTCCGGCGGCTTCGCCGGCGACCTCGGCCACCGGGTGTCCGAGGACGACCGCGCCGCCCGCCTCGACCTCAACCTGCTCGGCCCCTGGCGGCTGGCGGCGGCGGGGGCGCGGGCCATGGAGGAGCAGGGGGGCGGCGGCCGCATCGTCAACGTGCTCGGCCGCGCCGCCGTCGAGGTGGCCTCCGGGCAGGCCGTGTACCAGGTCGCGAAGGCGGCGCTGCTGCGCCTCACCGAGGTGATGGCCGCCGAGCTGCGCGAGGGCGGGATCACCGTCAACGCCGTCCTCCCCAGCGTCATGGACACCCCCGCGAATCGCGCCGGCATGCCCGACGCCGACTCCTCCCGCTGGGTGCCGGTCGACCGGGTCGCCGCCGCGGTGGCCTGGCTGCTCTCCCCGGACGCCGACCTGGTCAGCGGCGCGGCAGTGCCGGTGTACGGACGGGCCTGACCCGGGGCGGCGGTTTGACTAGGTGCGCACGGTCCATTGTGGCCTGGCGGTCAGGACTCCGTGCTGCGGGCACAAACCGAAGGTTCCAGCTGCTGTGCGCGCCATGGCGACGCCCCCGACCACGGTCGTTTGTCCCAAGTCCACGCCGGTTCACCCCCATGGGTGTCCGGTGACTCGCCTGTCCAGGCCCGATACGGTGGCGGAAATTGCGACGAAGGGGACGGATGACAACTGTGCTGCCCGCACGCGAGGACGATACCGCCACCGCCGAGGAACCGCGTGTCCTCAACCTTCGCGGCCGTCCTGCGACCGCGTCCGCTTCGCGCCGGCGCGCCGCCGCGGTGACCGTGGCCGACTGCCTGCGCCTGCCCGCGCTGCGCGGCAGCGAGGTGGTCGCCGGCGCCGCCGGGCTCGACGCCCCCGTCCATCGCGCCTCGACCGCGTCGCAGACCCATGGCTGCGTCCCCGGCGAGCTCCGGCTGCTGGGCCGGCTGCTCACCGCCGACGCCGTCCACATCGCCCACGAGCGCGGCGCCGCCGCCCTCGCGGCCGCGGTGGTGTCGGCGGAGGCGGCCGCGGCGGCCGGCCTGCTGGGGACGCCGGTGATCCGGCTCGCCCACCACGTCGACCTCGAGCTCATCGCCACCGAGCTCACCGACTTCATCGTCCGGGCGCTCGAGGAGAGCCTCGCCGAGCTCGGGCGAGTCAGCTCGCGGCTCGCCGCCGCCGGCGCCTCCGACCTGCGGATGGAGAGCCTGAGCGAGGCCCTCGCCTCGGCGCTCGGCGCCACCGTGCTGATCGAGGACGCGGAGTTCCGGGTGCTCTACGCGGCCGGTCCCGGCGCCGCCGAGCGCACCCGCATCGACGCCGCGCGGGCGCGGGGGAACGCCGCCGACGAGCACGGCTCGATGGCGCTCCGCGACTTCTACCGCACCCTGGTCAAGACCGGGCGGCCCGCCTGGCTGCACCCCGACCCGCGGCTCGGCGTGCTGGTGCCGCGGCTGGTGGCGCCGATCGTCGCCTCCTGCGAGGTGCTCGGATACTGCAGCGTGTTCTTCCCCGACAAGACCCCCGACCAGCGGGTGGTCACGGTCGCGGTGGAGCAGGCCTCGAACCTGCTCGGCCTGGCGCTGCTCCACGAGCGGGTCATCGGCATGAGCCGCCGGACCGCGTGCGCGAGCATGCTCGTCGACCTGCTCGACGGCCGCATGTCGGCCCAGCTCCTCCGCACCCGGGCGGGGCAGCTCGGTGTCGACCTCAGCGCCGGACTGACGGTGGCGCTCTTCGAGGGGCCCCCCGACCAGCGCCCCGAGGCCTGGCTGCGCCACGCGCTGACCACGCTCAACGGCCAGCGCGACTCCCTGGTGGACGTCGTCGCCGGGACGGTCGTGGCCCCGCTCGCCGGCTGCGACCGGCCCAGGGCGCTGCGCTGGCTCCGTGGCCTCTGCGTCGCCTGCGGCGGCGGCGCCGCGGTGCTCGGCCGCGCCACCGACGTCGACGGCGTGCCCACCGCCTACGCCGAGACCCGGCGGGTCCTCGACCTGGTGGGCCGCTCCGAGGCCGCGTCGCGCGGCGCCGTCGTCGACGTCGAGGACCTCGGCCTCCTCGGTGTGCTCATCGACTCCTCCGCCAGCGGAGCGCTGGAGCGCTTCTGGCAGCGGCGGCTCGCCCCCCTGCGCGAGTACGACTCCCGCGAGCGCAGCGACCTCTGCGGGTCCCTGGCCGCGTTCTTCGAGGAGGGCGGCCTGCGCCGCGCCGCCCGGCGGATGAACCTCCATCCCAACTCGTTCAACTACCGCCTGCGGCGCGCCGAGCAGATCGGCGGCTTCTCGCTCGCCGACCCCGACGCCCGCCTCGAGCTCCAGCTGGCGCTGCGCTGCCAGCGCCTTCTCGGCCGCTGACCTGAGGGCCGGTCCCCGCCTCGCCGTGGGGGCGGTGGTGGCGTTCGTCGCACTCCTCGCGACCCTGATCGTCCCCGTCGTCCAGGCCGACAGCCGGTACGAGCCGGTGGTGCTCACCGGGGTGGCCGCGGGCCTGGCGGCGGCGCTCGGGGTGCTGGGGACGCGCCGCCTGGTGGCCGTGCTCGGCGCCGCCGCGGTGGTCGCCATCCTGCTGTCGCCGCAGCTCGCCGCACCGGGGCCGCTGCTGCGCAGCGCCGACCTGGGCGCCGTCCTCGCCATCTCCGGGCTCGGCGTGGTGGTGCTCGGCGGCTGGGCGGGCCAGCCCTTCCTCGCGCCGCTCGCGGTGACCGGCCTGGGGGCGTACACCGTCACCTGGGTTGTCGCCGGCCTGGGACAGCCCGCGGTCACCGGTGTCTGCTGCGCCCTGGCGGTGAGCCTCGGTCTCGGCCTGCTGCTCTGGGCGGTGTGCACCGGGCGCGGCCAGACCGCGGTCGCGGTGGTCACCCTCGGCCTCGCCGCCGTGCTCGACGCCGCCGTGTTCCGCAGCGACCGGGCCGGCGGGGTGCGGCTCATGCCCGGCGATCCCGCGCCGGCGTCGCTGCGCCACTACGCCCTGCTCGCCGTGCTCGGCGTGTGCATCCTCGGCGTGGCGGGGATGCGCCGCGGCGGCACCCGCCTCGCCCTGGTGGCGGCCCGCTCCGAGGCCGCCGCCGCCGCGCGTGGCGTCGACGTCGCCCGGGCCCGGCGCACCGCCTGGACTTCCGCCTGCCTGCTCGCCGGGATCGCGGGATGCGCGCTCGCGCTGGTCGAGGGGGGCGCCGCCCCCGCACTCCTCCACCCCCTCGACTCGCTGCGGCTGGTGGGCCTCGTCATGGTCCTCGGCCGCACCCGGATCACCGCCGCGCTGGTCGCCGGGGCGGTCTGCGGCCTCGCCGCCGCACCCCCCCTGACCGCCGGTGCGCTGTCGGGAGGGGAACCCACCTGGCTCGACCTGGCGGTTGGGACGTCCGTGGTGGTCGGGGTGCTCGGCCGCGAGTGGTGGCGCCGCGATCACAAAACCCTGCGTGCCCTGGTTGGGCCCGCCGCCGCAGGGGCGGTCGGTGCAGTGAGTCCATCCCGGAAGCCCGGTACCTGGTTCGGAGCGATGTCCGGTGACGCTGAATGAGGCGCTCCATACGCTTCTCCTCATGGATCTGACGGAGTTCCCTGTGTCCGCGCGTGACGAGTGCAGCCCTCGTCGCGGGTGGCCGAGGTATCGCTTCCCCGGCGCGGCGGCCGTCGCCTGCCCGCCAGGCGGATGTGATGAAGGAGTAGTCAAGGAGGTGCCCATACGCCGAGCCTGAACGTGGCAATTGGGTGTGTGAGATCGATGGCGGGCACGGAGAAACCCTGCCCGCACTTAGAGGAATTCACTGTATGGCTGCAGGTACAACAAGAGGGAGACGCTTGAAGCGTCTGCTCCCGATGCTGTTGGTTCCCGCGATGCTCGGGGCCGTCGCCCTGGGCGGGACACGCATCTCCTCGAACAAGCCGGTGTCGGCGGCGGGCGAGCTGCCGCTCGTTCCGCCGATCTTCCACCTCAACGACGGACCGACGTGGTTCGACACCGGCGTCGACGTCGCCGGCTCCCACTCGCTGGCGGTGGCGCTCACCGGGACCACGGTGAAGTTCATCGTCGGTCCCCCCGACACCCTCAGCGACCACGATCCCGACAGCGTGATCTGGCCGACCGGCGCAGCCGGCATGCCCTTCCATAACGATGGTGGCTTCATCGGGGAGAAGTCGGTCACCCTGACCACCCCCGGTCTGTATGCATTCCAGTGCACCATCCATCCGTACATGCTCGGCGCCGTGCTGGTCATCGATCCCGCCTCGGCGGCCGATGGGACCCTGGTGCCCGACTTCGGCAAGATGCTGAGCGTCCGGGGCGTCGACAAGCCGATCCCCTCGGCGTCGGACTACATCTACCGGCTGGTCCGCACCTTCTTCATCATCACCAATGCTGAGAACTGGAAGCGGTACTACCCGGACAAGTCCGGCTCGTGGATGCCGCGCTACGCGCCTGCTCCGATCATCGTGCACGACGCGAGCGGAACGCCGAACCTGATCCCGAACCTCGAGGCGTTCTTCCATCAGTACTTCCATGAGCCCATCGCGATCCCCGCGATCACGGATGCAAGCCATCCGAAGGTCCCGGGGGTGGGTGAGGTGATGCAGTCCACCCAGATGGAGGAGCTGAACGAGAAGGCCTACCCGGGAACCGTGTCCTTCATCGACACCAACTCCTGGCAGGTGGTTCGCAAGTTCGGCCTCCCCTCCATCAACAACGGCGGCGGCCTCGACAACCCCCACAACCAGTGGGTCAGCCGCGACGAGAACACGGTCTACGCCGATGAGTGGTTCTCCAACAAGACCACGGCGTTCGACCGCTTCACCGGCCAGTTCCTGCGCCAGACGGTGGTGGGCCTCTCGCCCGCTCACGTCATGACCCGCAGCCAGACCGACGAGCTCGTCGTCGGCATCAACGGCGAGAACAAGCTGACCGAGGTCGCCCCTGGCGACAACGGCGTCGAGAAGAACTTCTCCGCGGTGCTCCCCGGTGAGGGCATCGCCCATCCGCACGCGCACTGGCTGAGCGCCGACGGCAACACCGCGGTCGCTCCGAACGCCAATTTCGACAGCGCGTCGCTGTTCAACCTGAACGCCAGTGATCCGAACCTCTCGATCACCAAGCGGGCGTTCGTGGGCAGCGTCCCGATCGCGACGGCAATGAGCTCCAACGCCGACCGCGCCTACTCGGCCGGTCTGATGAGCAACAACATCGTCTGCATCTCGACCGCCGGCCGCGCCTGCCACAGCGGCGGCAGCCTGGTCGACACCAAGAACATCTCGCTGACCAAGGGCTACGACTACGTGACCGGGTCGCAGGGCGGCGCCGGCACGGGTCTGCCCATCGTCTTCCCGCCGTTCAGCTCCGACGCGGGGCCCGCGGCGCCGGGCATCCTGCCCATCCAGAACGCGGTCAGCCCTGACAACAAGGTCATGGTCGTGGCCAACGCGGTCTCGGGCAACATGGACGTCATCGACATCTCCAAGGACGAGGTCGTCAAGGTCCTGCCCTGCGATCCCGGCTGCCACGGTGTGAACTGGGGCGCCAAGAAGGGCGGCGGCTACTACGCCTACGTGACCAGCAAGTTCGCCAACGTCACCTCCGTGGTCGATCCCGATCCGGCCGGCACTGGCGACATCTCCGCTGCCACGGTCGTCGGCAAGGTCCTCACCGACATCGGGCCGAGCACCAAGACCGACGTGTCCCCGAAGAAGCTCCAGGGCCTGCGCGGGCAGTACACCCTGGACGGCATGGGTGGCCAGGGCGTGCTCGCTCTGCCGCTCGTCTACAACGGCTGGGTCCAGAGGCTCCCCGCGGGGCTCCGGGCCGGCCTCACCTGCCAGCAGCTGGATCCTCTGAATCCCAGAGCCTGCGGCTGACAACCTAGAATTTTAAACACCTGATCGCCTCGGGTGCCCGTCCCCGCCGGGACGGGCACCCAGACCCGCCGGGAAGACTTCCGCACCGGCTGCCCGGACGGAAGCCTTCAGACGGCCAGTACCAGCGAGGACGGAGATGACGCGAATCCAGAGCACTGTCGACGCGACCTGCCGCAGATCACCGCGGCGCGTCGCAGTCTCCCTGATGCTGATCGCCCTCATGGCCGTGGTCGCCGCAGCGGTGCGGCTGGCGCCCAGCCGCGCTCGGGCAGCCACGGCGGCGGTCACCATCATGGGCTTCAGCTACAAGCCCCAGGAGATCAAGATCAGCAAGGGCGACACGGTCACCTGGACCAACACGGAGACCAACCGCCAGAGCCACACCGTGATCCAGGACGACGGCGCCTTCAGTTCGGACGGACGCAGGACCAACGATCCCAACGCCGAGATCAAGCCCGGCTCGTCGTTCACCCACACCTTCGACAGCGACGACACCACCTACGGGTACCACTGCCGGCTGCACACCTACATGACCGGCAAGGTGATCGTCGGCAAGGGCTCGCCCCCGGGCGCGCCGCCGCCGACCGAGGAACCCGCACCATCGCCCACGCCGGAGTCGGGGCCGCTGCCTCCGCTGCCGAAGCTGCCCCTGCCGCCGGGCTCCAGGCCTGCGAACCGCACCGCCGCGGCACCGGCGGTCGCGGTGCCGGTGGGCCGTCCGCAGCAGGCCGCCGCGCCTGCTGCGCAACCCGCCGCCTACCAGCCCACCGAGCTGCCCCAGGGCGTGTCCGGACCGGGCACGCTCGGTGACGGCACCCGCCTCGCCCCCTACACCACCGACAAGGACGGGGTGAAGGAGTTCAAGCTCCGGATGGCGCCGATCACCTGGACAACGGCGCCGGGCAACACCCAGACCGCGTACGCCTTCAACGGCACCATCCCCGGCCCGGTGATCCGGGTCAACGAGGGCGACAAGCTCCGGCTGCTGGTGACCAACCAGCTGCCGGTGGCGACCAGCGTCCACTGGCACGGGATGATCCTGCCCAACGAGATGGACGGGGTCCCCGGCATCACCCAGCCGCTGATCTCACCCGGCGCCACCTACACCTACGTCTGGACGGCGGTGGCGACGGGCTCGCACTGGTACCACACCCACACGTCGGGCAGGGACGAGGGCCTCGGCCTCTACGGCTCGCTGGAGATCGTCCCCCGGACCGGCGACTTCCCCGCCGACCACGACTACCGGGTGATGATCGGCGACACCTACCTGGGCCTGGTGCTGAACGGCAAGGGCTTCCCGTACACCTACCCGCTCAGGGCCAAGGTCGGCGAGAAGGTCCACATCCGGGTCATCGACACCGGTGACCAGATCCACCCCATCCATCTCCACGGCTTCCCCTTCCAACTGGTGGCGAGGGACGGGATACGCCTGGCCGTACCGGAATGGATGGACACCACGCTGATCGGCACCGGCCAGACCCTGGACCTCCTCTGGACACCGATGACGGCGGGCAACTGGCTGATGCACTGCCACATCTTCGCCCACGCCCACGACGACGCCGGGATGATGGGGCTGGTCACCGTGCTCGAGGTGGCTCCCTCCGACAAGCCGGTTGCGGGCGTTCCCCCGGCGCTGCCGGCGCTGCCGACTCCGAGCGCGATGCAGCCCTACGCTCCGCCCGCCGCTCCGGCTCAGCTGCCCCCCACCGGCCTGCCGCTGCTTCCCACGGGGACGCAGCTGGCGCCGCAGTCGGGCGGCATCCTCGGTGGCAACGAGACCACCGTGCTCATCGCCGTCGGGCTCCTGGTCGCCTTCCGCCTCGGCGGGCGGTATGGCCGGCCACGCCGCGGCCAGGACTGAGCGGCGGGGCCGCTCCCTTCACGTGACGCCCTCCTTCCTCGCTGTGGACGGCGCGGACCAACGGGTCCGCGCCGTCCCGAAACCCTGGCGGGTGGCGCTGGTGGCGCTCGCCCTCGCTGTGCTGGGCAGCCTCCTGACCCCGCTGCACGCCAGCGCCCACGCCTACCTGGCGGTGAGCAACCCGCGGACCGGCCAGCGGCTCGACACCGCTCCGACCGGGCTGCAGCTGCTCTTCACCCAGCCGGTGGCGCTCGCCCACAGCGGCGTGCAGGTGTTCACCGGGAGGTTCGAGCTGGTGCCCGGCGCGGTGGCGCGGGTCAGCCCCACCGGCACCAGCATCTCGGTCACCCTTCCGTCGCTGACGAACGGCGACTACGCCGCGATCTGGACGGTGATCTCCGCCGACGACGGACACCTCACCGACGGCACCATCGCCTTCTCGGTCGGCCCGGCACCCCCGCCCGGCAGCGCCGCCCCCGCGAAGGTGCTCGGCGTCGGCGGCCTGCCGACCACCGGCGGCGACGAGCAGCGGCGGGACTGGCCCGGCACCCTGGCCAGCTGGCTCCTCCTCATCGGCCTCGCGATCGCCGGGGGCGGTCTCGCCGCCGAGCGCGCCCTGGCCGGGCCCGGCGGGGGCCGTCCCAGCTTCCGCCTCTCCACCCGCCACCTCGCCATCGCCATGCTGGTCGCGCTCGCCGGGTCGGTGCTCGCCTTCGCGGCCACCGCGGGCCGCCTCCACGACGGCAGCGTGCTCGGCGGTTTCCAGCCGAGCACGTGGGGCGCCGCCTTCGCGGTGCGGGTCGGCCTCGAGAACCTCGCGAGCATGGCCCTCGTGCTCAACGCGCTGGGCGCGCTGATCCTCCTCCGCGACCGCCTCGTCTGCCTCGGGTCGGTGGTCGGCGCCATGGTCCTGGTGGGCATGCGTGCCCACCCGGCGAGCGCATCGCCCTGGGGCGAGGCGGCGATCGTCCTCCACGTGGTGGTGGCGCTGACCTGGGTGGGCGCCCTCGGCTACCTGGCGACGATGCTATGGACCCGCCGCGGGACCGCGCGCGACCCCGAGGTCGCGAGCGTGCTCAGCCGCTACGGGCGCCTCGCCCTGCTCTCGGTGCTCGCCATCGTGCTCACCGGCAGCGCCGCCGCGCTCACCCAGATCGGTTCGCCGGGACAGCTGCTCTCCACCACCTACGGGCGGCTGCTCACCCTCAAGGTGGCGCTGGTCGCGTGGACCATGCTGGTCGCAACCCTCGGTCGCTGGCACGGCCTGCGCCCCGGACGCGTCGACGCCGTCGCGGTGGGCACCGTGCTCCGCGCCGAGGTGGCCGGCGTGCTCCTGGTGCTGTTCACCACCGCGGCGCTCGCCAACGTGGCCCCGCCGCCGCCGCTGGCCGCGGCGCCGGCGGTCGCCGCCGGAGGCGTCGCGACGGTGGTGCTGCTGCTGGTCGGCGCCGCGATGGCCGCGGCGGTGGCGCTGGTGACCGTGCCGATGCTGCGCGGCCAGGCCCGCGCGGGGATCTGAGGAGGAGGCTCCTCCTCCTCTAGGTCCCGACGTTGCCGCAGAGCACCGGGTCGAGCACCGCGGGCTGTTGCGGGGTCATCCCGATGAACCACTGGTTGAGCGGGATGCCGGCGATGCCGGGGATCATCGTGGTGCTCACCGCATGCCCCCTGGCGTCGGCGGTCAGCGCCGCCAGGGGGTGCAGCACCGGACCCTCGCCCTCGCAGTTGCCCTTGCGGAGCTGTGCGTCGCGGGTGCTCCCCGGGGTGAGCCCGGTGGCGTCGAGAACCACCTTCAGCTGGTCTCCGGCGACGGTGAGGGTGGCCGCCCCCGCCGCCTGGGCGTCGGGGCCTCCGGGCGGCACCACCACGCTGAGCCCGGCGGTGATGACCCCCTGGCTGACCGGGTTGTCGAGGTCGCCGCAGAGCACCTCGACGTTCTGGTCGGCGGCGGCGGTGCCCCGGTAGACGGCCAGGTACCAGCCGGTCGCCGGGATCTCCGTCTCCCTGGCGTTGTTCACCGTGGTGGTGGTGTCGGCGATGCTGTTGGCGGCGAACACCAGCGGGTCCAGGGGGTGGACGACGGTGCCGGCGTGGGCGCAGCTCCCGCTCATCAGCCGGGCGGGACGGGTGCTGCCCGGCGCCAGTCCGGCCACCCTGATCTCGACGGTCAGCTGCTTGGCCGCGGGCTGGATGCCGATCACCGCCAGCCCCGCGGGGAAGTGGCGCAGCTTCACCGGGACCGGCCCGCCGGTGGTCGGGACCGGGGTGTTCGTGGCCGCCGCCGGGGCGGTGCCGGTCAACGGGGCGGCCCGCTGCGAGCCGTCGCTGCAACCGGTGGCGAGGCCGCTGAGGAGGGCGAGGGCGACGGGCAGGGGGAGACGCATCCGACCAGTGTCGCCACCCCGACCCGGCGGCGTCATTGTGCGGGGCGCCACAGCCGGGGCCCCGACGGGCGCGGTGCGGCGGCACTAGACTGGGGCCATGACCGTGGTCAGATGGGGGGTGGTGACGGCTGTGGCCGCGCTCACCGTGGCGCTCACCGGGTGTGGCCAGGCCGCGGCCAGCCCGCCGTCGAGCAGCGCCGTGCCCGCCGCCGTCGGCAGCGCCTCGGTGCCGGTCGCCGTGGCCCCATCCGCCACCCCGTCGCCGGCGGCGCCGACCTCGCCCGGGGCGGCGTCGCGATGCACCGCGGGGGAGGTGACCGCCGGCGCGTCGACCGACCGCTCCGCCTACCGCGCCGGCGACCCGATCACCCTCACCACCACCCTCACCAACCACTCCGCCCAGCCCTGCAGCCTCGACGTCAGTCCCCGCGACCCCCAGTTCACGGTGAGCGGCGGCGGCGGCGAGGTGTGGCGCACCTGCGGGCCCGGCCAGAGCTGCCCGCTCTACGAGCGGCTCGTCGTCCTCCCCGCCGGGGGGAGCCGCACCGAGACCACCTCGTGGAACCAGCACACCTGCGACGCCTCGAGCTGCCAGGGCCCGCCGCCGCCCGCGGGCGCGTACCACGAGACCGCCACCTGGGGCGACCTCGGCTCGGCGTCGGCCCCCTTCACCGTCGGGTAGCCGTCGTCACACCCCCGATGCCAGCGCCAGCGCGAAGCGTTCGGCGGGGTCGGTGAACCAGGCGGCCAGCCGCATCGACGACTCGCCGAGGCACGTCTCCACCACCGCGCGGGTGAACTTGGCGCTGATCTCGGTGCGCAGGGTCTCGCCGGCCTCGAAGTCGACGCGCATGGCGGCGGCGGGGATGTCCACGGTCTGGGCGCCCTCCGAGCGCAGGTGCATCTCGATGCGGTCGAGGACCGGGTCGTAGAGGGCGACGTGGGTGAATGCCTCGGGGTCGAAGTCGGCGCCGAGCTCGCGGTTGATGACGTGGAGGACGTTGCGGTTGAAGGCGGCGGTGACCCCGGCGGCGTCGTCGTAGGCGGCGATGAGCTCGGCGCGGTCCTTGACCAGGTCGAAGCCGCAGAGGAAGGTGTCGCCGGGCTCGAGCAGGGCGCGCACCTCGTCGAGGAAGCGGCGCCGGTCGTCGACCTCGAGGTTGCCGATGGTGCTGCCGAGGAAGAGCACCAGCCGGCTGCCCAGCCGGGGGATGTGCCCGAGGTGGCTGCTGAAGTCGCCGACCATGCCGTAGACGGTGAGCCCCGGGTACTCGTCGACGAGCTCCCGGGAGGTGCGCTGCACCACCGTGTCGGAGACGTCGAACGGGGTGAAGCTGCGCAGCGTGCCCAGGCGGCGGCAGGCGTCGAGGAGCAGCCGGGTCTTGCTGCAGGAGCCCGCGCCGAGCTCGACCAGCGCCTCGGGCCGGGTGAGGGCGGCGATCTCGGCGGCGCGGTCACGGAGGATCGCGCTCTCGGTGCGGGTCTGGTAGTACTCGGGCAGCTCGGTGATCAGGTCGAAGAGGCGCGAGCCCTCCTCGTCGTAGAACCAGCGCGGGGGCAGCCGGCGCGGGCGCCGGGCCAGTCCCTCGCGGACGTCGGCGATCAGCTCGTCGCGGGCGTTGCGGCCCACCGTGTGCACGGCGACGGTCAGCGGGGCGAGCACCATGGTCACGTCTCCTCGCCGCCGGCGGCGCAGCGGAAGCCGGCGAAGATCTGCCGGCGGATCGGGTGATCCCAGTTGCGGAACGCGGCGCGGCCGATGCTGGGCCGGGCCGCCCAGGACGCCCCGCGCAGCACCTTGTAGTCGCCGCCGAAGAACACCGCCGAGTACTCGGGATAGGGGAAGGCCTCGAAGTCCGGGTAGGCGAGGAAGTCGCTCGAGGTCCACTCCCAGACGTCGCCCACCATCTGCTCGCAGCCGAGCGCGCTGGCTCCGCGCGGATAGGCGCCGAGCGGGGCGCAGCCGAAGAGCCGCTGGTCGAGGTTGGCGTGCTCCGGGGTGGGCGGCGTGTCGCCCCAGGGGTACCGCCGCATCGTCCCCGTCTCCGGGTCCCAGCGCGCCGCCACCTCCCACTCGAACTCGGTGGGCAGCCGGCGTCCCGCCCAGCGTGCCCAGGCGTCGGCCTCGTGCCAGCAGACGTGCATCACCGGCACGTCCGCGTCGACGCCCACGGTGTGGCCGAACCGGTCGGTGACCCAGCCGCCGGCCTCGCGACGCCAGTGCTTGGGCGCGATCGCGCCGCTGCCGGCGAGCCACTCACGACCGCCCTCGCCCCAGAGCTCGGGGCGCCGGTAGCCGCCGTCCTCGATGAAGGCCAGGTACTGGCCACAGCTCACCGGGAAGCGGTCGATGCGGAAGCCGGCGAGGTCGACCTCGTGGACGCCGCGCTCGTTGTCGTAGGGATGGTGGCCGGGGGTGCCGACCGGGTACCGCCCCGCGGGCACGGCGACGCTGTCGAGGCTGACCGGCCGTGCCGCCGGGGGTGGCGGCAGCGCCGGCCGGTAGCCGCTCGCGACCAGCTGGAGGGTCTGCAGGATGGTCTCGGTGTGCTGGTGCTCGTGCTCGATGATCATCTCGTGCACGAAACCGTCGCGGAGCAGCGGGTCGTCGCCGTCGAGGTCGGCCTCGGCGAGCAGGTCGAGGGCGCGCCCGTCGACGGAGTCGCGGTAGGCGGCCACCTCCGCGCGCGCCATCAGCGGCAGGGTGCCGCGCACCCCGCGGGGATTCTCGAAGGCGTCGTAGCGGCGCATCAGCTCGTCGTCGGGGGGTTCGACCCCGCTGAGCCGGTGCACCAGCCACAGCTCCTCGAACACCGCGATGTGCCCGTAGTCCCAGACCAGGGGGCTCTGCAGGGGGTCGTGCTGCGCCATCACCGCGCTGTCGTCGAGGGGGGCGAGCAGCGCCTCGGTGCGCCGGCGTGCCTCGCCGAGCCGCTCGGCGATGCCCTGCTTCACGTCCATGTGCTGAGCTCCTCGGGTCGGTCGGTGTACCGCTCCAGCATCTCGTCGGCGGGGCAGCGACCGGCGGCGACGAAGCGCTCGCGGTACTCGGCCACCAGCGCGGGAGCCGAGGCGGGGAGGTAGCCGCGGTCGAGCCGGGTCATCCCCGCGAGCGCGGCGTCGAAGAGGGCGAGGGCGGTGCCCCGCAGCTCCGGGTCGGTGGTCGACTGCCGCGCCGCCCGCCACCAGTCGTCGCCGGTGGGGTCGGCCTCGAGCAGCTCGAGGGCGCGGCGGCGGGCGCCCGGCTCGCCGGTGAGGGTGGCGAGGACGCAGACCGGGACCGGCAGCCACCGGGCGGGGAGGGCGTCGAGGTAGCGCACCTCGAGGTAGCCGCGCGGCCGCACCGGCGGGAAGAGGGTGGTGAGGTGATGGTCGAGGTCGTCGCCGTCGGGACGGGCGCCGGCGACCGACAGCCAGCGCCGCATCGGAAGCCGGGCGGGGAGCCGCTCGCCCTCGGCGCGGGCCAGGGGGATGGCGTGCGCGCCCAGGGCGAGCTCGTGGTAGCCCGCGACCGGATCGCCGCCGAGGTGGCGGCCGTCGAAGCCGGTGCGGTCGGGGTCGACGCCCTGCCAGATCGCGGTGCGGGTGCTGCGCAGCCCGCTGGGGCTGCCGTCGAGCAGCGGCGAGGCGGCGAAGGCGGCGGCGAGCGCGGGCCCGGCGCGGTTGAGCAGCCGCCACCGCTCCCCGCCGTCGAGGTCGAGACAGACCTGGGTGGCGGTGGTCTGCCGCATCATCCGGCGCCCCCAGGGGCCGATCGCGTCGAAGTGCGCCTGCATGGCGCGGTACCGGGGGGCGGAGTTCTGCAGCCCGATGGTGTCGAGGTCGTGCCACGGCGAGACCGCGGCGCTGACCAGGCTGATGCCCTCCCGATCGGCGCACCGCCGCAGCCGCTCGACGAGGACGGAGGCCGCCTCCAGCGCCCCGGCGGCGCTGGCCGCGGGGGCGGGGCTGAGCTCCACCTGGCCGCCCGGCTCGAAGCTGAGGCGGGCCAGGCCGCTGAGGCCGGGATCGTGGGCGAGTGCCCGGCGCATCGCGTCGATCGAGACCGGGGTGGGGGTTCCCTCCTCGATGCGGACCGGGAGCAGCTCGATCTCGACGCCGACCCGTCCCGGCCCACCCGGTGCCCTCCCCGCGGGGAGGAAGAGGGCGTGCACCCTTCGTTCCAGGGCCGGCGCCCTGGTGACCCTCTGGGCGACGGTCACGTCGGGACCGCCGGGGCCCGGCGGCGGTGTCGCGCCATCGTCGTGGCGCGATCGCACGCGATCAGCAGGACCGGCATCGTCTCCTCCAGGCATTCGGGACCGGCCGGGTGAGAGGGCCCGGCGACGACTTCTCACGAATGATAGGCAGACGTACCTTTCCGTCCGATGAAGAAGTTGGTCTGCGGACCACGGCCGCGCCCGGCCTGCTGCTGGCGGCGGCCACCGCCGCCCGGCTCGCGCCCGGCTGATCCGCCGCTGGTGGAGACCCTCGGAGTTGCTGGGGTGATCTGACACCGACAGAACAGCCGGACGCACGGCCGCCGCCGCGACGGGCCACTGGACCCGTCGCGACGGCCGGCCGCCCCCCTCGCCCCGCGCTACTCGGCCGCGACCGGCTCCTCGGTCTCGGACTCCTCAGCCCCGGACTCGGACGCGGGGGCCTCAGCCTCGCCCTCCGCCTCGGGGGCCCCAGCCTCGCCCTCCGCCTCGGGCGCCTCAGCCTCGGACGCCGCCTCGGGGGCCTCCGCCTCGCCCTCCGCCGCGGGCGCCTCGGCCTCGGGCTCGGCAACCGCGACCGTCCCCTCCTCCGTGCCCTCCTCCTCGGACTCCTCGGCACGCGCGTCGACGTCGTCGGTCATGTTCCCACCTCCCAGTCCCCCCGTCCGTCGACGCTGCAACGCCATGCGGAGAGGGAGAGCCGCCGGGACATTATCGCCCCGTCCGGACGGCTCCGCAAGTATCTGCCGGGGTTGGCGTGAACCTGGGGTGTCCGGCGGGCCGCCGTCGAGGGAGCCCCGCTCCAGCGGTGGAGCGGGGCCCTGGACGGATGGTGGGATGCGGAGGTGAACCGGACGCGGCCGGGGTGGAGGAGGGGCGACTGCCCGATGGCTGTGGCTGAAAGTGTTGACAGGGCTGGGTTTTCCAGCGCCCGAGCAGTCGGTGCGCGGGCGCCGGTCGGCGCCCTCGTCAGCCGCACGCTGCGGGCGGTGGTGCCCGGGTCGCCCGCGGCGATGCGCCGCGACAGCGCTCGCCGGTGCGGGCCACCGTGTCCTGTCTCAGCCTGGCTCCGGCGCGCCGCCACCGGTGACGGCCTGCGCCCTGATCATCGTTCCCTTCCTCGTCTGCCCGCCATGGGCATGCCGTTGAAACGCGGGATTGCCGCAGGTATTGCACCGCCGGGGGAATCGACCTCCGGGAAGCCAACACAACCTCCAAGGCCAACGCCGCCGCACCGGCGGCGGACGCCGGCGGCGGAACAGTCGCGGCCGCACCGCGTGCACTCAGCGGCCGGCCGGGAGGCCCATCGTCGACCAGCGCTCGGCCCGAGCGCGAAGCATGGCGAGGGCGTCCTCACCGCGGATCGAGGCGTCGAGCAGCTCGACCGGGTGGAAGAGCGGCAGCGGGGTGCGGCGGGCGCCGAGGTGGCTGCCGATCTGCAGCAGGCAGCCGGGGTTGGCGGCGGCGACCGCCTCGGGCGCCGCCTCGTGCAGCCGGGCCGCGGTGCGCCGGCCCAGCTCGCCCGCGGCCTCGGGCTCGACCAGGTTGTAGATCCCGGCGCTGCCGCAGCAGGCCTCGCCGGGCGCGACCGCGACCAGCTCGAGGCCGGGGATCGCGGCGAGCAGCGCGCGGGGCTGCTCACGCACCCCCTGGGCATGGGCGAGGTGGCAGGCGTCGTGGTACGCGAGCCGCACCGGCAGCGGTGACAGCGGCGGCGGGTTCCCCAGCTCGGCGAGCAGCTCGCTGATGTCGCGGACGGAGGCGGCGAGCCGGGCCGCCCGCGCCGCCCACAGCGGGTCGTCGGCGAGCAGCTCGCCGTACTCCTTGAGCGTCGACCCGCAGCCCGCCGAGGTGACCGCGAGCCGGTCGGCGCCGGTGTGCTCGAGCCGCTCGATCAGGGTGCGCGCCCGCCGCAGCGCCGCGGCCTCCCGCCCGGAGTGCATCTCCAGCGCGCCGCAGCAGGGCTGCGCCGGCGGGGTGACCACCTCGCAACCCCAGGCGGCGAGCACCCGGGCGGCGGCGGCGTTCACCTCGGGGAAGAAGGCGTGCTGGACGCAGCCGCTGAGCATCGCCACCCGCATCCGCGGCGCTGCCCGCGCGGGCAGCCGCGCCGGAGGGTCCGCACCCAGCGCGGCGGCGTCGAGCGGCGGCGCCAGCGCCTCGATCAGGCGCAGCCGGCGGGGCAGCCGGGCGAGCACCCCGCTGCGGCGCAGCCGGTCGCGGACACCGCTGCGCTGGTACAGGAGGAGCCCGCGGGCGAGCACCCGCATCCGGCGCGGGTGGGGAAGGAACGCGAACAGCGCGTCGCGGAGCAGGCGGTCGGCGGTGGGGCGCCGCCAGCGCCGCTCCACCTGCTGCCGGGTCTGCTCGATGAGCCGGTCGTAGCGCACCCCCGACGGGCAGGCGGGCACGCAGGCCATGCAGCCGAGGCACCGGTCCCAGTGCCGCACCAGGCCGGCGGTGAGGTCGACGGTGCCGGTGAGCGCGGCGTCCATCAGCAGGATGCGTCCCCGCGGCGAGTCCGCCTCCTCGCCCCAGAGCTGGTAGGTGGGACAGGCCTGGAGGCAGAACCCGCAGTGCACGCAGTCGTCGAGCAGCGCGCGCGCCGGCGGATGGTGGGCGTCGAAGGCGCCGGTGACGGTCACGCCGTCTCCTCGTCGCCGAGGGCGCGACCCGGGGCGAGCACCCCGGCGGGGTCGAGCGAGCGCTTGAGCGCGCGCATCAGCGCCACCTCGGGGCCGTCCCCGGCAGGCAGGGCCACGCCGGCGAGCCCGGGGCCGCCGCGGTGCAGCACCAGGTGGCCGCCGAGCCGCTCGACTGCGGCGCGCAGCTGCGCCACCACCTCCGGCCGCTCGGGCAGGCGCGCCTCCGCCACCCCGAGCGGGGCCCGCACCACCATCTCCACGGCGTACGCGGAGGCGAGCTCGAGCAGCTCGGCGAGCCGGGTGCGCGGCACCGCCAGCCCCGCCACCGCGCCCTCGCCGCGCCACGGCCGCACCGCGAGCGCGGCATCGAGCGCCTCCGCCTCGGCGCCGTCGAGGACGCGCGCGCCGGTGAGCCCGGCGAGTGCCGCGGCCTGCTCGTCGACCGCCTCCTCGGTCCCGTCGACGCGCAGCCGGGCGGTGGCGTCGGGCCAGCAGACGTCGGCGGCGCTGAGCACCACCGGCGCGGTGCGCAGCAGGTCGGACAGCGCCGCCAGCCGCGCCGGCGAGGCGCGCTCGAGCAGCAGGCTGCGGCTGGCCGGTGGCAGCGGGTGGAGGCGCACGGTCACCTCGGTGATCACCGCCAGCGTGCCCAGCGACCCCACCAGCAGGCGGGTGACGTCGTAGCCGGCGACGTTCTTCACCACCCGTCCGCCGCTGTGCCCCACGGTGCCGTCGCCGAGCACGAAGCGGGCGCCGATGACCAGGTCGCGGGCGGTGCCGTAGCGCACCCGCAGGGGGCCGGCGGCGGCGGTGGCGACGAGGCCGCCGACGGTCTGGGCGCCGGGCTGCGGGGGGTCGAGCGGCAGCCACTGCCGGTGCCCGGGCGCGGCGGCGAGGACCTCGCGCAGCTCGTCCAGCGGCGTGCCCGCCCGCACCGTGCAGACCAGGTCGCCGGGGGCGTGCTCGACCACGCCGCGCAGCCGTGAGGTGTCGAGGACGGCGTCGCAGCGCCGCGGCGTCCGTCCCCAGCCCTGCCGGGTGCCGGCGCCGCGCACCACCAGGGCGAGGCCGGCGCGATGCGCCGCGGAGCAGACCGCGGCCACCGCGGCCTCGTCGACGGGGCTCACCACCGCGGCCGGGACGAGGCCGCCCACCGCGTCCGCGGCCGTCCCCTCGCGCACCGCGTCCTCGCCGGCGGCGCGCTCCAGCAGGGTCCGCGCCGGTGCCGCGGCGGTGCTCACAGCCGCTCCGCCAGGCCGGCGGTCTCGATGGGATGGGCGCGGTAGGGGCCGGGCACCTCGCCGCAGAGCCGCGGCGTGGGCAGCAGCTTGCCGGGGTTGCAGAGGCCCTCCGGGTCGAAGGCGTCGCGCACCCGGGCCATCACCGCGAGCGCATCGGCGCTGAACATCCGGGGCATGTGGCAGGCCTTGTCGAGACCGACGCCGTGCTCGCCGGTGATCGATCCGCCCTCGGCGAGGCAGAGGTCGAGGATGCGGCCGGCCAGCTCCAGCGCCCGCTCCGACTGGCCGGGCACGTTGCCGTCGTAGCAGACCAGGGGGTGGAGGTTGCCGTCGCCGGCGTGGAACACGTTGCCGACGCGCAGCCCGAACTCGAGCTCGAGCTCGCGGATGCCGCGGAGCACCGGTCCCAGCCGGGTGCGCGGGATCACGCCGTCCTGCACGTAGTAGTCGGGGCTCACCCTGCCCATCGCGGCGAAGGCGGCCCGCCGCCCCTTCCAGAGCAGGGCGCGCTCGGCGGCGGTGGTGGCCACCCGCGCCCCCGATCCTCCCGCCTCCCGGCAGATCCGGTCGACCGCGGCCAGAACCGTCCGGCACTCGGCCTCGGGACCGTCGATCTCGACCAGCAGCAGCGCCTCGCAGTCGGGATAGCCGGCGTTGACCGCGGCCTCGGCGGCCTCGATGGTGAGCCGGTCCATCATCTCCACCGCGGCCGGGAGGATGCCCTCTGCGACGATCGCCGAGACCGCGGCGCCCGCCGCCTCCATGGAGTCGAAGGCGGCGAGGGTGGTGATGCAGGCGGGCGGGCGGGGCACCAGCCGGAGGATCACCTCGGTGACGATGCCGAGCGTCCCCTCGCTGCCCACCACCACCCCGAGCAGATCGTACCCGGGCGGGTCGGCGACGGCCCCGCCGAGCCGGACCACCTCGCCGCCGGGGCAGACCATGGTCACCCCGCAGACGTGGTGGAGGGTGAAGCCGTACTTGAGGCAGTGGGCGCCGCCGCTGTTCTCGGCGACGTTGCCGCCGATGCTGCAGACCGCGCCGCTGGAGGGGTCGGGGGCGTAGAAGTAGCCGTGCCCGGCCACCGCCTCGCTCACCGCGAGGTTGGTCACCCCCGGCTGCACCGTCACCCGCTCGTTGGCGATGTCGACGGCGAGCACCGAGCGCATCCGCGCCAGGCAGATCACCACCCCGTCGGAGATCGCCACCGCGCCGCCGCTCAGGCCGGTGCCGCTGCCCCGGGCGACGTACGGGATGCCCGCCCCGTGGAGGATGCGCACCGCCGCCGCGGTCTCCTCGGTGGTGAGCGGCAGCACCACCGCGGCGGGGACGGCGCGGTGGCCGGTGAGGCCGTCGCACTCGTAGGCGCGCACCGCCGCCGGCTCGGTGAGCACCGCGCCGGCCCCCACCGCGGCCCGCAGCCGGGCGATCACATCGGGATCCATGGGACGGGATGGTAGGCATCGCCCCCGGCCGGCGCCATCGCGCGCGATCACCGCGCTACCCTCCGCCGCCATGGGTCCCGACCGCTGGCACCTCCACGCCGTGCTCCTCCCCGGGGGCGCGGATCCGGTCGACCTCTGGGTCGACGGCGGCCGGCTGACCACGGCGCCGCAGGACGGGGCCGAGACCCTGCCCGGCGGCTGGGCGCTGCCCGGGCTGGTCGACGCCCACGCCCACCTCAGCATCGACATCGCCGGAACCGGGCTGGGGCGCGGCTCGCCGGAGCTGATCGACGCCAACCTCCGCGCCCACCTCGAGGCCGGGGTGCTGCTGGTGCGCGACGTCGGCGCCGTGCCCGGGGCCACCCTGCCCGAGGGCGGCGGCCACGGTCCGCGGCTGCTCCGCGCGGGCCGCTTCCTCGCCCCTCCGGGCCGCTACATCCCCGGTCTGTACGAGGGCGTCGAGGCGGCCGGGGTGGTCGAGGCTGGGCTCGCCGAGGTGGCCGCCGGCGCCACCTGGGTCAAGGTGATCGCAGACTTCCCCGAGCGCTTTCCCGACGGCGGCCCGGCGATGCCGAACTACGACCTGGAGACGCTCACCCGGCTCGTCGAGGCGGTGCACGCCGCCGGGGCGCGGGTGGCCGCCCACGTCACCGGGCGGGCGCTCGCCGACGTGGTCGCCGCGGGCGTCGACTCGATCGAGCACGGGATCCGGATGGACGGGGACGCGCTGACCGCCCTCGGCCGCCGCGGCGGCGCCTGGACACCGACGCTCGCCACCACCGCCGAGATGCTCGGCGAGGAGCGGTTCGCACGCCTGGTCGAGCGCCTCATCCCGATGCTGGCGGGCGCCGCGGCGGCGGGGGTGACCGTGCTCGCCGGCACCGACACCCGCCCCGCGGGCTCGCTCGCCGCCGAGGTGGCGCTGCTCCGGCACTGCGGGCTGCCGCCGGTGGACGCCATCGCCGCCGCCTCCACCGCGGCGAGGCGCTACCTCGGCCTGCCCGGCCTGGAGGGCGGCGCCGCTGCCGACCTGGTGTGCTACGCGTCCGATCCGCGCGACGACCCCGAGGTGCTGGCCACGCCCTCGGCGGTGCTGGTGCGAGGACGGCGGGTCCCGTGAGCAGCACCGAGTACCACTCCTACCTGCTCATCGACGACCTGCTGAAGCTGCAGCGGCCGCTGACCGAGGGCGCACCCGACGAGCTGCTCTTCATCGTCGTCCACCAGGTCTACGAGCTCTGGTTCCGGGTGGTGGTCGACGAGCTGGTCCGCGCCCGCGACGAGCTCCTCGCCGGCCGCGCCCACACCGCGGTGAAGCCGCTGCGGCGGGTGCTCGCCGTCGAGGGCCTGCTGGTCGACCAGCTGGGCGTGCTCGAGACCATGGGCCCGGAGGACTTCCTCGCCTTCCGCGACCCCCTGGCCCCGGCGTCCGGCTTCCAGTCGGCGCAGTTCCGGGCCATCGAGAGGCTCAGCGGCGGGGTCGCCGGGGCGTCGTCGACGGCGGCGGGCGCGGGCGGCGACCCTGGCGGCCCCTCGCTCTGGGAGGCGTACTGCGGGTGCGCCCGGGCCCAGGGGCTCGACCTCCCCGAGGGCGAGGCGGCCCGCGAGCGGCGGCTCGCCGTGCTCGCCGAGCTCTACCGCGACCACGCCGGCACCGCCGACCGCAGCGCTCTGCACGGCGTCGCCGAGCTGCTCTGCGACCACGACGAGGCGGTCGCCACCTGGCGCTTCCGCCACGCGCTGATGGCGGCGCGCACCATCGGCGCCCGCCCCGGCACCGGCGGCTCCGCCGGGGTCGAGTACCTGCGCTCCACCGTCGAGCGCCGCTTCTTCCCGGAGCTCTGGGAGGTGAGGACCCGGCTGTGAGGAGGCACGGCTGATGGAGGCCAACGAGGCGATGGAGCACGCCCAGCGGACCGGGGAGCAGGCGGCCCGCGGCAATTTCGGGCGCCACGTCGCCATCCTCGTCGCGGTCCTCGCCGCGCTCCTCGCCATCGCCACGCTGCTCGGCAACCAGGCGACCGCCGACGCCATCCTCTCCCAGGAGCGCGCCACCGACACCTTCAGCGAGTACCAGGCCGACTCGGTGAAGGAGAAGGTGAGCGCCGACTCCGCCCTCATCCTCCGCCAGCTGGGCGGGGAGGCGGCGGCGAGGGCGGCGGCCGACCTGGAGCGGACCGCGGCGAGCGAGGCGGCGAAGCGGCGGCCGCTGCTGCCCCTGGCGCGCTCGCTCGAGGCCCAGCGAGACACCGCGGAGCACCGCCACCACGGCTACCAGTTCGCCGAGGCGGCGCTCCAGATCGCGATCGTGCTCGCCTCGGTCTCGATCGTCGCGCGGTCGCGTCCGCTGGTCTGTGGAAGCCTCGGCCTGGGGGTGCTCGGGGTGCTGTTCATCCTCGACGGCGCCACCCAGCTGGTCTGGCTCGGCTGAACCGTCCGGCCGCGACCTCAGGCGTCCTTCCACCCCCCGCCGCCGCCGCGCCGGGCCGCGACCAGGCCGGCGACGATCGAGAGCGCGATCTCGGGGGCGGTGCGGCCGCCGAGGTCGAGCCCCACCGGGGTGCGGATCGCGGCCACCTCCGCGTCGCCCAGGCCGCGGGCGCGCAGCGCCTCGAGGTGGTGGGAGGTGTGGCGGCGGCTGCCCATCAGCCCGAGGTAGCGGGGACGGTGGGGGAGCAGCTGGGCGCAGAGCTCGACGACGTCGGGGGCATCGTGGTCGGTGAGCACCGCGTAGATCTCGTCGCCGGCGAGCGCCGCGTCGAGGGCACCGGGCCGGTCGACCACCGCGTCGGCGTCCCAGAGGCTGCCGCGGAGCCGCTCGGCGCGGCTCTCCACCAGCACGGTGCGAAAGCCGACCGCGGTGGCCCACTCCAGCACCGCCGCCGCCACCGGGGTGGCGCCGCCGACCACCAGGGTCGGCCGGGCCGGATAGGGCTCGAGGTGGACCTCGATGGTGCCGAGGTCGTGGGTGTAGGTGCGCAGCCGCGGGGCGCCCTCGTCGAGCGCGGCGCCGGCGTCGTCGAG
>DASXNK010000118.1 GCA_036495095.1 Candidatus Dormiibacterota bacterium
TGATCTTCACCGAGACCAAGCGCAACGCCGACATGCTGGAGATCCAGCTGCGCTCGCGCGGGTACAACCCCGGGCTGCTCCACGGCGACCTCTCCCAGAAGGACCGCGACCGGGCGATGCAGCAGTTCAAGGACGCGCACACCCGCTCGCTGATCGCCACCAACATCGCCGCCCGCGGCCTCGACATCGACGACATCTCCCACGTCATCAACTTCGACGTCCCGCTGACCCCCGAGGACTACCTCCACCGGGTCGGCCGCACCGGCCGGGCGGGACGGAAGGGCGTGGCGGTGACCCTCATCACCCCGAGCGAGATCCTCCGGCTCCGCGACGTCGAGCGGATGGCGCGGACGCGGATCGAGCGTGCCTCGCTCGACGTCGACTTCCCCGTCGTCGCCGACCAAGTCGCCAGCGCCTGACCGGGGCACCCCACCTCCACGACACCGGCGAGGGCCGGGCGCTGCTCCTGCTCCACGCCTTCCCTCTCGACGGCTCGCAGTGGGACCACCAGGTGGCGGTGCTGGGCGACCGCTGGCGCTGCCTCCGTCCCGACGCCTTCGGCTGCGGCGCCTCGCCGGCGCCACCGCCGGGGCTCACCCTCGACGCCGTCGCCGCGGCGGTGCTCGACGGGCTCGACGCCCGCGGGATCGGCGAGGTCGCGGTGGTCGGCCTCTCGATGGGCGGCTACACCGCGATGGCCATGCTCCGCCTCGCCCCGCACCGGGTCGGCGCCCTGGTGCTCGCCGACACCAGGTCGGCGGCCGACCCCGAGCCCGCCCGCGCCGACCGGCTGGCGATGGCCGCCCGGGTGCGCGCCGACGGGGTGGAGCCGATCGTCGAGCCGATGCTGCTGAAGCTGCTGAGCCCCCGCGGCCGCGAGGAGGCGCACGTCGCCGACCCGGTGCGCGGCCGGATCCGCCGCTGCACCCCGGAGGGGGTGGCCTCCTGCCAGGAGGCGATGGCGGCGCGCCCGGACAGCAGCGCGCTGGTCGCCGCCATCCGGGTGCCCACCCTGGTGGTCTGCGGCGACCAGGACCCGGTGACCCCGGTCGAGGAGATGCGCGCGATGGCGGCGACGATCCCCGGCTCGCGCTTCGAGGTGATGCCCGGCGTCGGGCACCTCTCGAACCTCGAGCAGCCCGCCGAGTTCGGCGCGCTGCTGAGCGATTTCCTCGCCGAGGCCTATCCGCCGGGCGGCTGAGCCCGGCTCAGTGCGCCCCGGCGCCGGCTCCCGCCGGAGCCAGGTTCGGGTTGAGGCAGAAGCCCTCGTAGTCGATCGGCTCGGTGATCGTCGGGCTCTCGCCGCAGACCGGGCACTGCGGGTCGCGCGGCACCCGGAACTCGCGGAAGCGCATGTCGAGGGCGTCGACGTGGAGCAGCCGGCCGGCGAGCGGCTCGCCGGCGCCGATGATCAGCTTCACCACCTCGGTGGCCTGGAGCACGCCGACGATGCCGGGCAGCACCCCGAGCACCCCCGCCTCGGCGCAGGAGGGGGCCTCCTCCGGGGGCGGCGGCGCCGGGTAGCGGCAGCGGTAGCAGGGCGACGCGAAGGGGAGCACCGTGGTCACCTGGCCCTCGAAGCGGAAGATCCCGCCGTCGACCAGCGGCTTGCGGGCGAACAGCGCGGCGTCGTTGGCGAGGTAGCGGGTCGGGAAGTTGTCGCAGCCGTTGACGATGATGTCGTACTGGGAGAACAGCTGGACGGCGTTCTCCGAGGTGAGCATCTCGCGGTGCTCGACCACGCGCACGTCGGGGTTGAGGGCGTTGATGGCGATCCGCGCCGACTCGGTCTTGGCCATGCCCACCCGGTCCTGGGTGTGGATGATCTGGCGCTGCAGGTTGCTGACGTCGACGGTGTCGAAGTCGAGCAGCCCCAGCGTCCCCACCCCGGCGGCGGCCAGGTAGAGGGCGGCGGGCGAGCCCAGGCCGCCGGCGCCGATCAGCAGCACCCTGGCGTCGAGCAGCCTGGCCTGGCCCTCCTCGCCCACCTCGGGGACGAGCAGGTGGCGGCTGTAGCGCTGCCGCTGCTCGGCGGTCAGGGTCCGGGGGATGACGAAGTCGTAGCCCTTCGCCTTCCAGGCACCGTAGCCACCGGCCATCGACTCGACGTCCTCGTAGCCGAGCTCGCGGAGGGCGCGGGCGGCGAGCAGCGAGCGCACCCCGCCGGCGCAGTAGAGGGTGATCGGCGTCGACCGGTCGGCGACCCTGTCCTCGATCTGGGTCTCGAGGAAGCCCTTGCTGAGGTGGACGGCCCCGGCGAGATGGCCCTCCTCGAACTCGTACCGCTCCCGGACGTCGAGGAGCACCCGCCGCGGGTCCCGGGGTCGCCCGTGCACCTCGTCGACGGTGACCTCGGGCACCACCGCCCTGGCGGCGGCGAGCAGGTCGCGGGAGGAAGTGGCCATCGGGTGTCGCCTCAGCTTCTGGATCGGAAAGGTCAACAATGACCCTACCATCTCCTGCGGGAGATCAAACCAGCGCCAATCGCCTCGAAGCGCAAGGAACCCGGCCGCGGCACCGTTCTCTTGGTCAGGCGCTGGGCGCGGCGTCGGCCGGTTCCTCGAAGTGCCGGGAGTGCTTCGAGACTGCACCTCGTCGCAGAGAGAGGGAAAATGTCGCCTCCGGGTGACACGCGACGGAGGTCCCGGCCGCGGCGCCCGCGCCTTCCTCCCCTTCCAACGCGTCCCCCGGAGAGCCGGGAGACGCCGCTGCGGGCCGCCGGCGGGGGCGCCGGCCGGCCCGCACCCGTACCGTGGGGGCATGAGCCCGCCGCTCGACGACCCCCTCCCCGAGCAAGTGCCCGGTCCCAGCCCCCAGGGCTGGTTCGAGCTGTTCTGCTGCAGCAGCCTGGTGATCGTCCTCATCGGCGGGCTGATCCTGGTCGGCCTGCTGGTCCGGTAGGCGCGCCGCTACCCTGCCCGGCGTGCTCACCCTGACCGCGCTGCTCGCCGCCGCCGGGCTGGAGGCCCCCCCGGGGATGGCCGACCCGGTGATCGAGAGCGCCGTCTACGACTCCCGGGCGGCGGGGCCGGGGACGCTCTTCGTCGCCATCGCCGGCACCCGCACCGACGGCCACGCCCACGCCCTCGACGCGGTGCGCCGGGGGGCGGCGGCGGTGGTCGCCGAGCGTCCTCCGGACCCGGCGCTGCCCCCGGCGACCCCGCTGGTGCTGGTGGCGGACAGCCGCGCCGCCCTGGCCCCGCTCGCCGCCCGTCTCTGCGGCGACCCGTCGCGGCGGCTGACCGTCGCCGGCATCACCGGCACCGACGGCAAGACCACCACCGTGACCATGCTCCACGCCGCCTGGCGCGGCGCCGGGATCGCCGCCGCGGCGCTGAGCACCCTCGACTTCCGCACCGTCGACCGGGTCGAGGCCAACACCTCCCGCCAGACCACCCTGGAGTCGGCCGACCTCCAGCCGCGGTTCGCCGGGCTGCTCGAGGCGGGCTGCACCCACGTCGCCCTGGAGACCTCCAGCCACGCGCTCGAGCTCAACCGGGTGGACGAGGTCGACTTCGACGCCGCCGTCTACACCCGGATCACCAGCGAGCACCTCGACTTCCACGGCAGCCGGGAGGCCTACCTCGAGGCCAAGGCGCGGCTCGCCACCCGGGTGACGGCGCGGGCCGGTGGCCTGCTCGTCCTCGACCGCGACGACGGCTTCGGCTTCCCCCGGCTGGACTCCACCGCCGTCGCCCGCCGGCTCACCTACAGCGCCGCCGGCGACCCCGCCGCCGACCTCCGTGCCACCCGGGTCGACGCCGGCCCCGAGGGGGTGCGGCTGGCCGCCGAGACCCCGTGGGGCGACGTCGAGGTGCGGCTGCGCCTGGCGGGGCGCTTCAACGCCGCCAACGCCCTCGCCGCGCTCGGCACCGCCTGCGCCACCGGCGCCCGGCTCGAGGAGGCCGCCACCGGCCTGGAGCTGCTGGAGCGGGTCGGCGGCCGGATGGAGCGGGTCGACCTCGGCCAGCCCTTCGGGGTGGTGATCGACTACGCCCACACCGCCGCGGCGCTGGGCACCGTGCTCGGCGAGCTCCGGGCGGCCACCCGGGGCCGGCTCTGGGCGGTGTTCGGCTCGGCGGGCGAGCGCGACGCCGAGAAGCGGCCGGCGATGGGCGAGGTCGCGGCCCGGCTCGCCCACGCGGTGGTGCTCACCGACGAGGACCCGCGCGGCGAGGACCGCGACCGGATCCTCGAGGACATCGCCGCGGGAGCCCGCGCCGCCGGGATGCGCGACCAGGCCGACCTCTTCCTGATCCCCGACCGGGCCGGCGCCGTCGCCCACGCCGTCGCCCATGCGACCCCCGGCGACACCGTGCTGCTCGCCGGGAAGGGGCACGAGAGCTGCATCCTCACCGCCGCGGGGAGCGTGCCCTGGGACGAGCGGGCGGTCGCGGAGCAGGCGGTCCGGCGCTGGCTCGACCGCCACCGCCAACCCTGACACCGGTCAGAACCGGGACCCTTCCTCACATCGGTTTACGGCTCCTTCACCGTGACCGAGCCCGACCCGCTCCAGACTCCGGCCCGTACGCCGGCGATTCCGGCCAGTCCTGGGAGGTGTGGTCGCAGATGGCGGAGAACGCCACCCTCGGCGGCGAGCGAGCCGTCGAGACCGACCACCCGCGCACCCTCGGGTGGCTGGGCGTCACCTCGCTGGCGATGGGCGGCAGCAACCAGAGCATCTTCATCGTCGGGGCGGTGATCGCCGCCCAGGGCAGCGCCGCCATCCCCCTGCTGATCGTCGGCCTGCTGCTCAGCTGGGCGGCGACCCCGGGCTGGGTCGAGCTGGTGCTGATGTGGCCCAACCGGGTGGGCGGCATCGCCGCCACCTGCGCCGAGGCCTTCCGCCCCTACAGCCCGGTGCTCGCCAACCTCACCGGCGTCTGCTACTGGTGGGGCTGGATCCCGACCTGCGGGCTCACCGCCCTGCTCTCGGCGTCGGCGCTGCACCAGTGGTACCTGCCCGGGGTGCCCGTCGAGGTGATGGCGGTGGCCATCGTCGCGATCTTCACCGTGGTCAACCTCTGCGGGGTGCGCTGGGTCACCCGCCTCGCCATCCCGGTCGCCCTCGCCTCGGCCATGCTCGCCTTCCTGTCCGCGGTGGTGCCGGCGCTCACCGGGCACGTCGACTGGCGGCGGGCGAGCAGCTTCCACCTGGTCAGCCCCTTCAGCGGCTGGTTCGGGGCGCTGACCAGCGCGATGGCGGGGCTGTACCTGATCGGCTTCGCCGCCCCCGCCTTCGAGGCGGCCGCGTGCCACGTCGGCGAGATGCGCAACCCGCTGCGCAGCCTGCCACGGGCGATGTTCGCCAGCGCCGGGATGTCGAGCCTGTACTTCATCGCCCTCCCCGTGGTCTGGCTGGGGGTCTTCGGCAACCACGCCCTCGAGGGCGACCTGGCCTCGACCCTCGGGCCCACCTTCGCCCCCCTGCTCGGCGGCGGGGCGAAGGCGGCGGCGATCTGGTTCATGGTGTTCAACATGTTCCACGGCACCCTCCAGCCCCTCGCCGGGGCGTCGCGGACGCTGTCCCAGCTCTCCGAGGACGGGCTGCTGCCCCGGCTGCTGGCGCGCCGGTCGCGCACCGACTGCCCCTGGGTGGCCACCCTGCTCACCGCCGGGTTCGCGATCGCGTTCCTGCTCGCCGGCGATCCCACCTGGCTGATCGCCGCCGCCAACTTCACCTACCTGATCGGCATCGGCCTGCCCAACGTCGCCGTCTGGCTGCTCCGCCGCGACGCCCCGGAGCGGGAGCGCCCCTTCCGGGCGCCGCGGGGAACGATCGCCGCCGGCGTGGTGGCCGCCGCCATCTGGGGCGCGTCGGCGGTGCTCGGCTTCCAGCAGTTCGGCCTGCCCACCGTCCTCTTCGGGATCGCCTTCGCCTACTCGGGCTCGCTCCTCTACGCCTGGCGGCGCTGGCGCGACCGTTCCCCGGGGGGGCGTCGAGCGGTCCGCAGCATGCACGTGAAGCTCACCGGCGCGATGCTCGCCGTGCTCGCCCTCGACGGCGCCGGCTACCTGCTCGCGGTGGAGAACCTCAGCCGGGGGGACGCCGCCCTGGTCGCCGTCTGCGAGGACATCTTCGTCTGCGTCGCCCTGCTCACCATCACCGTCGGGCTGGTGCTGCCGGGGATGATCGGCCACGCCGTCGGCCAGGTGGCACGCGGCGCCGAGCGCCTCGCCACCGGCACCCTGGCCGAGTTCACCCTGGCGATGGAGGCACTCGGCGCGGGCGAGCTCAGCCGGGCCCGCGCCACCCTCGACGTCGAGCCGCTGGTGGTCCACAACCGCGACGAGATCGGGGCCCTGGCGACCAGCTTCAACACCATGCTGTCCGAGGTGTCGCGGGCCACCGTGGCCCTCGACGCCGCCCGCGACCAGCTCCAGCGCCACCGCGACCACCTCGAGCAGCTCGCCTTCCACGACCCGCTGACCAATCTCCCCAACCGCTCGCTCTTCGGCGACCGGGCCGGGCGCGCGGTGCGCCGCCTCGACGGCCGGCAGGGCCACGTCGCGGTGCTGCTCCTCGACCTCGACAACTTCAAGACGGTGAACGACAGCCTCGGGCACGCCGCCGGCGACCGGCTGCTCGTCGAGGTGGCCGACCGGCTGCGCACCGTGGTGCGTCCCGGCGACACCACCGCCCGCCTCGGCGGCGACGAGTTCGCCATGCTGCTCGAGGACCTGACCGGCCGCGACGACGCGATCCGGGCCGCGGAGCGCATCCTCGACAGCTTCCGCCGCCCCTTCCGCATCCAGGACCGTGAGATCGTGGTGCGCGCCAGCATCGGCGTGGCCATCGCCGACGAGGACGGCATCGGCGCCGAGGAGCTGCTCCGCAACGCCGACGTCGCCATGTACGCCGCCAAGGAGCAGGGGAAGGCCCGCTCCACGGTGTTCTCGGGCAGCCTCCACTCCGCGGCGCTGGACCGGCTGGCGCTCGAGCAGGACCTCCGCACCGCGATCGTCCGCGACCAGTTCCACCTCGTCTACCAGCCCCAGCTCGACCTCGCCAGCCGGCGCATCGTCGGCGCCGAGGCGCTGATCCGCTGGGAGCACCCCACCCGCGGGCTGGTGATGCCCGCCGCGTTCATCCCCCTCGCCGAGGAGATGGGGCTGATCGTCGACGTCGACGACTGGGCGGTGCGCACCGTGTGCCGGCAGCTCGCCGCCTGGAGCGCCCAGGGACTGCCGCCGCTGCGGGTCGCCGTCAACCTCTCCGGCCGCGAGTTCGACGACCCCGGCCTGGCCGGCCGGATCGAGCGCGCCCTGCACGAGTGCGGGGTGCCGGCGTCGGCGCTGGAGATCGAGCTCACCGAGAGCGTGGCGGTCCGCCAGCCGGAGGCGGCGCTGGCCGCCCTCGAGCAGCTGCGGGCCCTCGGCGTCCACGTCGCCATCGACGACTTCGGCACCGGCTACTCGGTGCTGAGCTCCCTGCAGCGGTTCCCGGTCGATCGCCTGAAGATCGACCGGTCCTTCGTCGAGCGGATCGGACCCGAGGGGGGCGACGCACCCCTGGTGGCGGCGATGATCACGATGGGGCACGGCCTCGGGCTCGAGGTGGTCGCCGAGGGGGTGGAGACCGCCGAGCAGCTCGGGTACCTCGAGGAGCACGGCTGCGACCTCGTCCAGGGCTACCTGCTCAGCCATCCGCTGACGGGGCCGGAGCTCGAGCGGCTGCTCTGGGCCCCGCCCGCGCCGGCGGCGCCGTCGCCGGCCCGGCTGGCCAGCCGCCGGGCGATCGAGGCGGTCTCCGAGCTGGTCAGCTCCGAGCCCGCGGTCGAGCCGCTCTGCCGCGCCCTGCTCGGCGAGCTGGAGCGGCTGACCGGGATGGAGTCCACCTTCTTCGCCGAGCCATTGCCCCGGGAGCGCGCGCTGCGCGTGCGCCACGCCCACAACGGCGGCGGGCTGCGCATCGTCGAGGGGCTGGTCATCTCCGCCGACGACCCCCTGGTCCGGCGCCGGCCGCACCGCGACGGCGTCGCCACGGAGCCGCGCGGGGGGCTGGCGGAGGCGATGGGGGTGCGGGTGGCGCTCAGCGTGCCGGTGATGGGCACCCACGACCGCGTGCTCGGCAGCCTGTGCGCCGCCAGCCAGCGACGCCTGGAGCCCAACGCCAACGTGATGGTGGCGATGCGCCTCTTCGCCCGGCTGATCGGTGCCCGGATGTCACAGATGTCCGCGCCCGGGATCACGGACGGGCGCGCCGGCGTCATCACGCCGCTTCCGGCCGGGAGCGACACCGTCACCGGTTCGACGCCGCCGGCGGCCTGACCCCGGGCGACCATGTCCCCATGCGGGAAGAACGTCGCGCCGTCGACAGCGTGGTCCGCTGGCTGCGGATCCGCGAACGCAGCGGCCTGCCCGCACCCACCAGCTATGCCGAGCTGGTCGACGCCATCGGCCACAGCGCGCTGCTGCCCCGCCTGCTCTCCGGCAAGACGCCGCTGCGGGTGCCGCCGCCGCGCTCGTACGGCCAGCCCTGGTACAGCCTCGTCGAGACCGGCACCGCCACCGGCTGCGAGCTGCACACCCTGAAGGACCGCCCCGGCGCCACCCCCAGGGTCACCGTCAACGAGTGGGCGTGGGACGTCGTCGAGGAAACCGGTGACGGCCGCCTGGTGATCCGATACAGCCGCGAGGCCGCGGTCTACATCGCCGAGCGCGAGGACACCGAGCCGGAGCGCTGGCGCCTGGTGCGCCGCGACCTCTGGGCGACCCTCGGCCAGCAGGCCGCGATGGCGGAGACGCCCCGCTCGTAGCGCGGAGCGCCCCCGCGCCTCAGCGGGGAGCCGGTGGTCGTCACAGCGCTGCCAACACCCTCAGGATGACCCGGACTCGACCGCCCGCCAACGAAGTTCTGTCGAGAGTTGTCAAGGCGCGGGACCGCGTTTCACATCGCTTCACAGACATACGTTGACCGCCTGACGCCGCTCGGGGACGCTACCGCAGGCCCGGGCCCGCAGCATCTCTCCGGGCGTCTCCTGGAGTGCTGTCCCCAATGTCCATGCTCACCGCCCTCGCCACCGTGGAGGTCGCCACCTCCATCGACTACGGCCCCCTCTCGGGGATCATGAGCGATCCCGCCATCACCGAGATCATGGTCAACGGCCACCGCGACATCTGGGTCGAGCAGGGTGGCCACCTGCTTCTCACCGACGCGCAGTTCCCGGACGAGGCCTCGCTGACGTCGCTGATCCGGCAGATCGCGGTGTACGTCGGACGCCGCATCTCCCGCGAGGAGCCGATGCTCGACGCCCGCCTTCCCGACGGGTCGAGGGTCAACGCGATCCTGCCCCCGCTCAGCCTCTGCGGGCCGGTGATGACGATCCGGCGCTTCAGCCTGGAGGCGGTGACCGCCGAGGACCTGGTCGGCAGCGGCAGCGTGTCCCGGCCGGCGCTCGACTTCCTCACGGGGTGCGTCGTCAGCCGGCGCAACATCCTCATCAGCGGGCGCAGCGGGGCGGGGAAGACCACGCTGCTCAACCTGCTCGGCAGCTTCATCCCGAGCGTGGAGCGGATCATCACCATCGAGGACACCGCCGAGCTCCAGCTCCACCAGCCTCACTGGATCCGGCTCGAGACCCGGCCGGCCGACGCCGGCGGAGCCCACGAGATCACCACCCGCGACCTCCTGCGCAACAGCATGAGGATGCGGCCCGACCGCATCGTGGTCGGCGAGTGCCGCGGCGGCGAGGCGCTCGACATGCTCCAGGCGATGAACACCGGCCACGAGGGCTCGATGTCGACCATCCACGCCAACAGCCCGCGGGACGCCCTCCAGCGGCTGGAGACGCTGAGCCTCATGGCCGGGGTCGAGGTCCCGCACCGGGCGGTGCGCGACCAGATCGGCAGTGCCCTCCACGTCGTCGTGCACCTCGACCGCGACGCCGACGGCCGGCGCCGGGTGATGCAGATCTCCGAGATCGTCGGGCGCGAGGGCGACGTCGTGACCATGCAGGACGTCTTCGCGATGCAGGCCGAGGACCCCGGCGGCGCGACCGCCATGCGGCTGCTGCCCACGCGGGTGCGTCCCCGCTCCCTGGACGCGATGGTGGCGGTGCGCCACCTGATCCCGGCGGGCCTGGCCCGGCTCTACCCGGACGCCCGCCTGGCGGTCGCCTGACGCCGACCCGGCATGGCCCGGGCGGTGGCTCGTCGCCACCGCCCGGGCGCACCTCCTCCCGCCTCACGAGTCTTCACAGGGTCTTCACCGCCCGCGACCCCGACCCCACCGATACTCGCCTGACGATGACGATTCCGCGATCGATCGACCACACGCAGTCTCCCAGCGCCCGGTCACGGGCGATCGGCGCGGCTCTTGCCGCACTGGCCACGCTCGCCGCCGCCGCGGCGACGGCTCCGGCGGCGGCCGCCGCCGCCACCCCCGGAGGCTCGGTCTCGCTCATCGTCCGCGGACAGCCCGGCGGCGCCGCCGCCGTCGACGCCGCCATCGCCCGTGCCGGGGGACGCGTCACCCACGAGCTCGCGATCATCGACGGGGCCGCCGCCACCGTGCCCGTCGCCGGGGTGGCCGCGCTCACCGCCGACCCGGCGGTGCTCCGGGTGACGCCGAACGGCGCGGTGCACCTGCAGAGCGACCCCTCCGGCTACAGCCCCGCCGGTGACACCGGGTCGGTCTACAACACCACCCTGATGACCGGCGCCCAGTCCTTCTGGCAGGCCGGCTACACCGGGCGCGGCATCGACGTCGCGATCATCGACAGCGGCGTGGTGCCGGTGAACGGCCTCACCGCACCGGGGAAGGTCCTGTACGGTCCGGACCTCTCCCCCGAGTCGCAGCAGCCCACCCGCCGCGGCCTCGACGGCTTCGGCCACGGCACCCACCTCGCCGGCCTGATCGGCGGCCGTGACGACGCCGCCGCCGCCGGCCACTACGCCGGCGACAGCACCGATTTCATCGGGATGGCGCCGGACGCCCGCATCGTCAGCGTCAAGGTCGCCGACAGCTCCGGCCTCACCGACGTCACCCAGGTGCTCGCGGGCATCGACTGGGTGGTCCAGCACAGCCACGACCCGGGGATGAACATCCGGGTGCTGGACATGTCCTTCAGCACCGACAGCGTCCAGTCGTACCTGCTCGACCCGCTCGCCTTCGCCACCGAGGCGGCCTGGCACGCCGGCCTGGTCGTCACCGCCTCCGCGGGCAACGCCGGCCAGCGCGCCCAGCTCTTCGACCCCGCCTTCGACCCCTACGTCATCGCCGTCGGCGCCGCCGACACCATGGCGACCACCAGCCTCGCCGACGACACCGTGGCGAGCTTCTCGCAGAGCGGCGACGGCAGCCGCAACCCCGACCTGGTCGCCCCCGGCGTCCACCTGCAGAGCCTCCGCAACCCCGGCTCGCTGGTCGACGCGATGTACCCGGGCGGGCTGATCAGCTCGCGCTTCTTCCGCGGCAGCGGCACCTCGCAGGCCTCGGCGATCGTCGCCGGCGCGGCGGCTCTGCTCCTCCAGCAGCACCCCTACCTCAGCAACGACCAGGTGAAGTCGCTGCTCACCTCGACGGCGACCCCGCTGGCGGGGCAGCCGCGGAGCCTCCAGGGCTCGGGTGAGCTCAACCTGCGCGGCGCGCTCACCGCGATCCCGCCGCTGCTGGCGATCCAGCTGTACCTGCCGGGCACCGGCTGCGGCTCGATCGAGGGTGCCCGCGGGACGGTGCACCTCACCGACAACGGGGTCACCCTCCAGGGCGAGACCGACATCATGGGCAACCCGGTGCTGGCCTGCCAGCTCGCGTCGCTCCTCCACAACGGCGCCGCCTGGATCGGCGGAGTGTTCAACGGCGCGGTCTGGACCGGGAGCGGCTGGATCGGCGCCCAGTGGGCGGGCGCCACCTGGACGGGGAACTCGTTCGCGGGAGAGCCGTGGTCGGGCGGCACCTGGTCCGGCGGCACCTGGTCGGGCGGCACCTGGTCGGGCGGCACCTGGTCGGGTGGCACCTGGTCCGGCGGCACCTGGTCGGGCGGCACCTGGTCCGGAGGCACCTGGTCCGGCGGCACCTGGTCGTCGGCCGGCTGGTCCTGAGCCCCGGCTCCGCGAACCCGCCACCGGCCATGGACACCCGACCGCCAGCCGCGGCGCCCGCCCCCCCACGGGGCGGGCGCCCGCACGCCCTGGTGTGGTCGGTCACGGTCGCCACCGCCGCCGGGGCGGCGCTGCTCACCGGCCTGGTGGCGCGCGACCTCCCCCAGCTGCGCGCCCCGTACGCGCTCCCCTGGTGGCTCCTGGCGGTGGGCTTCGCCCTCGCCGAGACCTTCGTCGTCCACCTCCACTTCCGCCGCGACGCCTACACCCAGGTGCTCGACGAGCTGCCCCTGATCGCCGGGATGCTGCTCTGCGCGCCCTGGGGGGTGGTCGCCGCCCGGGTGGTGGGGTCGGGGATCGCGCTGGCGGTGCACCGCCGCCAGCCCCCGGTCAAGCTCCTCTACAACGTCGCGCTGGTGGCCCTCTACACCTCGGTCGCCGTCATCGTGTTCCGCGCCTGCCTGGGCACCGCCGACCCGCTCTCCGCGCGCGGCTGGGCGGCGGCGATGGCCGCGACCCTCAGCCAGGCCCTGATCGGCTGCACCTGGATCACCGCAGCGATGGCGCTCACCGGGGCGGCGGGGCAGGTGCGCCGGCTCCCCCGGCTGCTCGGCCTGGTCGTCCCCGCCACCCTGGTCGACACCGCGGTCGGCCTGTCGGGGATGCGGCTGGTGGAGCGCGACCCCACCACCGCCATCCTGCTGGTGGTCCCGATCGCCGCCCTGGTGCTCGCCTACCGCGCCTACGTCCGCGAGCGCCAGCGCCACGACCATCTCCGGCTGCTCTACGAGTCGAGCCACGCCTTCCATCACGCCCGCGGCTTCGACGCCACCGTGACCACGCTGCTGCGCCGCGCCCGGGAGATGCTCCACGCCGACATCGCCCAGCTGACCCTGCTGCCCGGGGACTCGCTCGGGACCGCGCTGCGCTTCAGCCTGGGCCCGGGCGACGTCGCCGAGCTGCGGGAGGCGCCCTGGAGGCCGGACGGCGTCGCCACCGAGGTCGCCGCCTCCGCGGGGCGGCTGGTGCCCCGGGGGAGGGGCGCCGCCTCGATCTCGGGGCGGATGGCGGCCGAGGGGATGCGCGACGCGGTGGCGGTGACCATCGCCGGCACCAGCGGCGTCTACGGCACCCTGCTGGTGGCCAACCGGCGGGGGGACGTCGCCACCTTCGGCGCCGACGACCTGGCCCTGCTCGAGGCGTTCGCCGGCCAGGTGGGCGTCTCCCTCAACAACGGGAGGCTCGAGGCCGAGCTCCAGCAGCTCGCCTTCCACGACCCGCTCACCGGCCTCGGCAACCGGGCGCTCCTGGCGGTGCGGCTCGACGAGGCCCTGCGCCGCCTCGCCCTCGGCGCGGCCGGCCCCGCGGTGCTGCTCATCGACCTCGACGACTTCAAGACCGTGAACGACAGCCTCGGCCACACCAGCGGCGACCGGCTCCTCGTCGCCGTCGCCGACCGGCTGCGCAGCGTGCTGCGCCCCACCGACACCATCGCCCGGCTGGGCGGAGACGAGTTCGCGGTGGTCCTGGAGGACCTGGAGGGCCCGGCCCCGGTCGCCGAGGTCGCCGACCGCGTTGTCGACGCCCTCCGCGAGCCCTTCGTCCTCGACGGCACGGTGATGCGGATCCACGCCAGCGCCGGCATCGTGATCGCCACCGGGGTGGCCGAGAACGCCGACGTGCTGCTCAGCCGCGCCGACGTCGCGATGTACCGGGCCAAGGCGCGCGGCAAGGGGTGCTGGGAGCTCTTCGAGCCGGGCATGCAGGCGGCGGTCCAGGAGCGGCACCTGCTCAAGCTCTTCCTCCAGCGCGCCGTCGACCGCGGCCACGTGTTCGTCCACTACCAGCCGATCGTCGACCTCGCCGGCGGCCGGATGGTCGGGGTCGAGGCGCTGGTGCTCTGGGAGCACCCCACCCGCGGGTTGATCAGCCCCGACGAGTTCATCCCGATCGCCGAGGAGAGCGGCCTCATCCTCCAGCTCGGCCGGCACGTGCTCGAGCAGTCGTGCGAGCAGGCGGCGGTGTGGCAGCGCCTGGTCCCCGGCCTCGCGATGAGCGTCAACATCTCGGCGCGGCAGCTGCAGCAGCCGGAGTTCGCCACCGAGGTGGCGCTGCTGCTCCACCGCTGCGGGCTGGATCCCGCCCTGCTGATCCTCGAGATCACCGAGCGGGTCATGGTGGGCGACGACCCCAACACCCGCCGGGCGCTGGGACAGCTGCGCGCCCTCGGCGTGCGCGTCGCCATCGACGATTTCGGCACCGGCTACTCGTCGCTGAGCTGCCTGCGCGACCTTCCCGTCGACATCCTCAAGATCGCCAAGCCCTTCGTCGACTCGCTCGGCGACGGCGCCAGCGACCGCGCCTTCGTCACCGCCATCGTGCGCCTGGGCCAGAGCCTCGGCCTCGACATGATCGCCGAGGGCATCGAGCACCCCGAGCAGGTGCAGCTCCTCCAGGGGCTGCAGTGCGGCCTCGGCCAGGGCTACCTGCTGGGACGGCCGATGAGCAGCGGCGGCATCGCCGACCTGCTGGTGACCGGCCGGCCACTCCGGCAGACGCTCACGATCGCCGGCACCGGCTGAGCACCGGCCTGCTAGAGCAGCCCGGCGAGCTCGGCGAGGGCGTCGACCGCCCTGCCCTTGTGCGAGGTCACCAGCGGCCGGCCGCCGTTCACCGCCTCCAGGAAGGCGCGGCCCCCGTGCGGGATGACCACGCTCACCGGGCGGCGCAGGAACGCCTCCACTCGGGCGCGGTCGATGAGGGACTTCTCGAAGAGGTTGTTGAGCACCAGCAGCACCCGGTCCTCGCCGGCGTGGATGGTCTCGAGCACACCGAGCAGCTCGCGGGTGCGGCGCAGCGCGGTGATCTCCGGTGACACCACCACCACGACCCGCTCCGCCGCCTCGTACACGCTGAGCGCGAGCTCGCCGAAGGAGGGGGGGACGTCGACCACCAGGAGGTCCTGGGACGTGCGCAGGGCGGCGAGCACCTCGGAGATCGACGCGTCGGCGAGCTCCGACGCCTCGAGCGGCGTCTGCGGCGCGGCGAGCAGCCAGGGTCCACCGGGGTGGCGCACCAAATAGTCGTCCCACTGCGCCCCGTCGCCGGTGACGTCGCGGACCGCCTCGGTCAGCCCCCCGGGGGGGTGGAGGTCGAGCAGGACCTGGAGGTCGCCGTGGGCGACGTCGAGGTCGACCGCGCACACGCGCTGCTCGCTCCCGCTCCGGCCGAGCAGGACGGCGACGTTGGCGGCCACCGTGGTCACCCCGGCGCCGCCCTTGGCGGAGGTGACGCACACCATGCGGCCCAGGGTCGGGGCGACCACCTCCACCTCGGACCGGGGCTGGGCCCGGCGCAGCAGGGCGTCGATCTTGTGGCGCAGCACCTCGACGTCGACCGGCTTGGAGATGTAGTCGTCGGCGCCGCTGCGGTAGCCCTCGACCATGTCGTCGGAGGCTCGATGGGCGCTGAGCAGGATGATCGGGATGGACGCCATGGCGGGGTCGGCCCGCACCGTGCGCACCAGCTCGTAGCCGTCCATGACCGGCATGGACACGTCGCTGAGGATGAGGTCGGGCCCGCCCTCGCGAGCGGCGGCGACACCCTCGGCTCCGTTCTCGGCGACGGCGATCTCGTAGCCGTGCTCCCCGAGATACCGCTGCAGCAGCTTCCTCACCGTGGGTTCGTCGTCGACGATCAGGACCTTCATGCGACCTCGCCGAGTCGTGGGGAGGTGACCGCGGCGGGCGGCGCCGCCCTGGGCAGGCGGACGTGGAAGCGGCTGCCGCGCCCGGGGGCGTCGTCGACCCACACCCGGCCGGCGTGGAGGTCGACGAGCGCGCGGACGATGGAGAGCCCGATCCCGGTGCCGGAGATGCCACGCGTCGCTGGCGAGCTCACCCGTGCGAAGCGCTCGAAGACCCGGGCCCGCTCCGCGGCGGGGATGCCCACGCCCTCGTCCTCGACCACGACCTCGACGGCGTCGTCCGCGGCCGCGGCGGTGACCCGCACCCGGCCCCCCTCGGGGCTGTACTTGATCGCGTTCCCCACCAGGTTGACCATGATCTGGACGACCTTGTCATGATCGGCGCGCGCCGCGGGCAGGTCGGCGGCAACCTCGTTGACCAGCCGGTGGCGGCCGTCCTGGACGGTGGCGGAGAGCGAGCGGAGCACGCTGTCGACCAGCGGCCCGATCGCCACCTCGCCGAGCTCCACGCTGGGCCGGCCGCGCTGCAGCTCGTCCTCGGAGAGGATGCGGTCCGCGTACGCGGTCAGCCGCACCGCGTTGTCGTGGATCTCGGTGGCGAAGTCCTTCACGTCGTCGCCCTCGACGAGCCCGTCCATGAGCAGCTGGGCGAACCCCTGGATGCCGAACAGCGGGGTCTTGAGCTCGTGGGAGACGGTGCGGACCACCGAGGCGTAGATGCGGTTGTTCTGCTGCAGCTCGGCCACCAGCGCGTGCTCGGTGGCGTAGAGCTGGTCGACCTCGTCGAGCCGCCGCGAGAGCGCCCGCTCCTGCTCGAAGCGGTGGGCGTTCTCGAGGGCGATCGCGGCGCTGCCGCTGATGGTGGTGGCCAGCACCAGGTCGGTGTCGGAGAACGGCGCGGCCGGGGCCCGGCGCACCAGGCTCAGGGCTCCGAGCATGCGGTCGCCGGCGATCACCGGCACCGCCAGCAGCGAGCGCGAGCTGCGGTCGTCGCGGCCGTCGAAGCGGCGGTCGATGTCGGAGTCGCCGACGATCGTGGGGGCGCGGTGTTCCAACACCCAGCCGACCACCCCCTCGCCGACGGCGAACCGGCGCAGGCCGCCGCCGGCCAGGGCGTAGCCGCGTGCGGCGCGGGGCTCGAGCCCACCCTGGCCGTCGAGGAGGAACAGGGTGCCGGTGTCGTAGGGGAGCGCCAGCTCGAGCGAGGTCAGCACCGCGTCCATGGTGGCATCGAGCCCGGGCGCGGCGTTGAGGGTCTCATTCACCCGGTGGAGCAGGTGGAGCAGGGCCTGGCCGGCGGTGTGGCTGTCGACCTGGATCATCAGCCGCACCAGCTCGGGCGCGGCGGCGCTCCGGCGCAGCGCCGCGCGGGCCCCGTCGTCGAGGAGCAGCAGCGGGACCCGATGGAGCGCCGGGATGGCGCGCAGGCGGTCGAGTGGGTGCTCGCCGAGGTCGGCCAGGCGCGGGTCGACGACCGCCAGGGTCACCCCCTCGCCGGCGCGCTCCACCAGCTGCTCGACGCTCTCCGCGAGCACCAGGTCGTAGCCCTGGGCGACCAGCGCCGTGACGGCGCCCGCCCGCACCCGCCGGTCGGCGCAGGCGAGGCAGATCGGCAGCGAGGAGGGGAGCGGCATCGTCGCCGTCGATGCTACTGCCGCCGGGTGCGGCCGGCCGGGGGCGTCACGGGAAGGTCGCCCCATCGCGAACGCCCGCGCATCGCTCAGGCGGCCTGCCATGCCGTCCAGCGCAGATGCTCGTCGATCCGCGCCATCAGCTCGCGCAGCTCGTAGGGCTTGGTGAGATAGCCGTCGGCCCCGTGCCCCAGGCCGCGGTCGACGTCGGCGGGGTCGGCGTGGCCGCTGAGCATCAGGATCGGGGTCTGGAGCCCGGCGTCCCGCACCCTCGTGCAGACCTCCAGCCCGCTCATGTCCGGCAGGCTGACGTCGAGGAGGATGAGATCGGGGTCCAGATCGGTCACCGCGGCGAGGGCGGCGGCGCCGCTCGCCGCCTCGACCACCACATGGCCGCGCGCGCTGCAGATGATGCTGAGGACCGTCCTGCTGGGACCGTCGTCATCGACGATGAGGACGGTCGTGTCGGATCTGGTCACCTCCACCTCCCGGTCGTCACCGCCGCCATCCGGCGGTCATATCCGTCATCTGTCGATCATGACCGCGCGGAAAGGTGCGACGGTCAAGTTTCCGTGCAGACGTGTGAGGGTCCGGTCAAGAGATGTGCAGGGCGGGTCACCGCGGCGTCTCGCGGCTCCCGGCGCCGTTCAGAAGTCCGCGTTCTTGGGGGTGCGGGGGAAGGGGATGACGTCGCGGATGTTGGCCATCCCGGTGGCGTAGATGATGGTCCGCTCCAGCCCCAGCCCGAAGCCGGCGTGGGGGACGGTGCCGTAGCGGCGCAGGTCGCGGTACCAGCCGTAGGCCTCGCGGTCCAGCCCGATCTCGTCGATGCGCCCGTCGAGCACCTCCAGCCGCTCCTCGCGCTGGCTGCCGCCGATGATCTCGCCGATGCCGGGGGCGAGCACGTCCATCGCCGCGGCGGTGCGCCCGTCGTCGTTGAGGCGCATGTAGAAGGCCTTGATCTCCTTGGGGTAGTTCATCACCACCACCGGCCGGCCGACGATCTCCTCGGTGAGGTGGCGCTCGTGCTCGCTCTGGAGGTCCATGCCCCACCCCACCGGGAACTCGAAGCGGGCCCCGCGCTCGACCGCCCCCTCCAGGGCGGTGATGGCGGCGCCGTACTCCATGCGCTCGAAGCTGGAGCCGACGAGGCGCTCCAGCCGGGTGACGCAGTCGCGGTCGATGCGCTCGGCGAAGAACCGCATGTCGTCCTCGCGCTCGTCGAGCACGGCCCGGAAGATCGACTTCAGCAGCGCCTCGGCGAGGTCGGCGTTGTCGCCGAGCGCGGCGAAGGCGATCTCCGGCTCGACCATCCAGAACTCGGCGAGGTGGCGTGCGGTGTTGGAGTTCTCCGCCCGGAAGGTGGGGCCGAAGGTGTAGACGCGGCTCATCGCCAGGCAGTAGCTCTCGACGTTGAGCTGCCCGCTCACGGTGAGGTGGGCCTCGCGGCCGAAGAAGTCGCGGGAGAAGTCGACGCCGCCGGCGGCGGTGCGTGGGGGGTTGGCGAGGTCGAGGGTGGAGACGCGGAACATCTCGCCCGCGCCCTCGGCGTCGCTGGCGGTGATGATCGGGGTGTGGATCCAGCGGAACCCACGCTCGTCGAGGAAGCGGTGCACCGCCATGCTCAGGGTGTGGCGCACCCGCGCGACCGCCCCGAAGGTGTTGGTGCGCGGCCGCAGGTGGGCGACCTCGCGGAGGTACTCGAAGCTGTGCCGCTTCGCCGCCACCGGATAGGTCTCGGGGTCGTCGACCCAGCCCACCACCTCGATGCCGGTGGCCTGGATCTCCACCGCCTGGCCCTTCCCCTGGGACGCGACCAGCCGGCCGGTGGCGACCACGGCACAGCCGGTGGTGAGCCGGGCGACCTGCTCGGCGTAGTTGGGCAGCGACGCCTCGGCGACCACCTGGATGGGGTCGAAGCAGGAGCCGTCGTGGACCGCCACGAAGGAGAGGCCGCCGCCCGAGCGGGTGTCGCGGCGGCTGCGCACCCAGCCCTTGACGGTGACCTCGGCGCCGGCCGCGGGATCTCCGCGCAGCGCCTCGGCGACGGTGAGGTGAGCCATCTCGGCCCGGCAGTATGCGCGCCCGGCTCTGGTCAGCGCCGGAGCATGCCTGTAGGATCGAGATGCGCCCGGTCACGTGTTCACGAGGGTTGTTCGATGGCCGCCTGGGACAAGCGTGTGCGGAGCCTCACGCTGCACGGCGTCGAGCAGAACATGAAGCTCGGGGCCCGGTACTTCTGCTTCGAGGTGCTCGAGGCCGCCGGCGACCCCAACCCGCTGCGGCTCGAGAGCGCGGTGCGGGTGCTCGAGGAGGTCGGGTGCCACGGGCGCTGCGTGATCGTGCTGCCCGACGAGCGCCGGGTCGCCCTCTACGCCGTCCATCCCGAGGAGGGCGCCAGCGAGGTGGTCTGGTACGAGCGCACCGAGCTGCTCGGAGAGACCGCCGGCCGCTGACCCGGCGCGCTCAGACGAGCGGGCGCTTCGCCGGCAGGCCGGCACGCCGCGGGTAGGCGTCGGGCGTGGCCCTGAGCTTGGCGACGGTCAGCACCCCGGGTGCCGCCGCCGTCGGCGACCCGCCTCCACAGGCGGCCGCGGCCACGGCGCAGGCCCCGGCCGCCGCGGCGGCGTCGCGCACCAGCGCCGCCAGTTGCCCACCGGTGCGGAGCAGCGGGAGGCAGAGCTCGCAGAGCACCGGCGGCGGCGCGGTGGCCCGGGACACGGCGGCGTCGAAGGCCTCCCGGGAGCCGGGGGCGCGCCCCATGTCCTCGGCGCGCACCGGGGCGACCCGGACCCGCTCCAGCCCCAGAAGGGCGGCCACGTGGGCGAGGAAGCCGGAGCGCTTCTGGTCGGAGTCGCAGAGCACCACCTCGAGGTCGGGGCGCACCACCGCCATCGGGATCCCCGGGATGCCGGCCCCGGAGCCGACGTCGACGACCCTGGCGCCCTCGCCGGGGGGCGCCGCGGCGAGCAGCTCGAGAGCCTCGCCGACGTGCCGGTCCCAGGCCTCCTCGCGGGGGACGCGGGTGAGGTTGAAGCGGGTGTTCCACTCGTAGAGCTCGTCGAGGTAGCGCTCCAGCCGCTCCCGGTCGAGCCCCGGCAGGCCGGCGGCGATCAGATCACCGCCCTGCCGTCGCCGGCCTCGCCGGTGGCCAGCGCCGCTCCCAGCGCCTGCCAGTGGAGGTCCTCCAGCGGCGGGTGGACGAGGCCGCCGCGGACGTCCCGCCAGTGCCGCTCCAGGGAGAGGTCGCGGAGCAGGCCGGGGCCGCCGGCCAGCCGCATCGCCTCCTCCACCGCCTGCCAGGCCAGCTGGGTCGCCTGCACCTTGACGGTGCCGATCTCGGGCAGCAGCGCGGCGCGCTCGTCGGGCGGCGCCTGGTCCCAGGCGCGGGCGGCGGCGAGGATCAGCAGGCGGGCGGTGCGCACCGCCCCGTCGATGCGCCCCAGCCGCAGCCGCACCGTCGGCAGCGAGCTGATCGGCTCGGCCATCGCGTTGGGGCGCCGGTCGCGGCAGAAGCGGGCGATCTCGTCGCGGGCGGCGTGGGCGCAGCCGGTGTAGGCGGCGGCGCTGGTGAGCTGGAACCAGGCGCCCACCGCCGGACCCCGGGGGTCGGGGCCGCCGGGGTCGCGGAGGTGGAGCAGCGCCGCCTCCGCGACCGTCACCCGGTCCAGCCGCAGCGTGCCGCTGGCGCTGGCGCGCAGCCCCAGGGCGTCGAAGGCGGGGTCGCGTCCCACCCCGCGGAGCGAGAGCTCGACGAGGAAGGCGGCCGCGCGGGGCGGCGCGCCGGGCTCGTCCACCCGCGCCGGGACCACCGCGTGGGTGAGTGCCGGAAGCCAGGTCGACCAGGTCTTCCGGCCCTCCAGCACCCAGCCGCCCTCGCCGCGCTCGGCGGTGGTGGCGGGGAGCCCGCCGCGGGCCGGCGACCCCTGCTCCGGCTCGCTCGCCAGCGCGTTCACCAGGGCGCCGGCGCCGGTGACCCGGCCGCAGAGCTCGCGGTACGCGGCCTCGGGCCAGCCGGTGTGCTCGGGGCCGGGCGCGCCGACGGTCATGTGATGCATGCCGAGGCCGAGGGCGCTCGAGGTGTCGCCCCGGGCCAGCCGCTCCTGGAGCACGCAGACGTCGTGGAGCGACGCCCCCGCCCCGCCGAGCGCGGCGGGCACCGCGAGGCCCGGCCAGCCGTCCGCCCGCGCCGCGGCGACGTTCTCGTCGGGGAAGCTGCCCTCGCGATCGTGGCGCGCGGCGCCGGCGGCGAAGACCACGGCGAGGCGGTCCGCGCGCTCCACCCACGCGGCGAGGTCGGCGAGCGGCATGGGTCCACGCTACCGCAGGCGGCCGTGGATCCGAGCCCGACCCGGGGTGACGTTGGGGTGATGGTCGATCGCCATGGACCCGCGGACCGCTCGTCCGTGCCATCATTGGCCCGGTACCGTCCGAAGCCAGTGGAGTCGCAAGGATGCCGGACAACGCGCCCTGCCCACGCTGCCAATCGCCGCGTCTGAGTGTCGTCTACTACGACGCCGACGGCCGACCGCTTGGCGGCCATGTCCAGTGCAGCGAGTGCGGATCCCGCCACTCGGCCAAGCTGGTCCCGCTCGCCAAGCAGCGCGAGTTGCTGGAGCGCAAGGCCTCCTGACCTGACCCCGCGGCGCGAGCGCTCGCCGGCCGCGCTCGGGGCCGGCGGTATCGGGGACGCGGCCAGACTGGTAATCTCCGCCATCGCTGGGCAGCGCGCCTCCGGTGGCAGTTGAGAGCGCGCGGGGAGGACCTCGGTGCGAAGCTGGCTGCGCGGGCGTGAGCCCGGCGGCGACCCGGACGATGCCGGCGGGGAGAGCGACCAGCCCACCGAGGGCGACGGTTCCCCGCTGAGCCGGTGGCTCGCGCCCACCGCCGCCACCCAGATCGACCAGGTCGAGCTCAGCGACGTCCGCGACGGCTGGACGCCCGAGCGGGCGGGTGAGACCCCGCTGGCGGCGATGATGGCGCTGGTGCGCGCGGTCGGGGTCATCGACCCGGTGCTGCTCCGACCGCTCGCCGGGGGCGTCTTCGAGGTGGTGACCGGCCACCGCACCGTGGCCGCCGCCCGCGCGGTGGGATACGAGCGGGTGCCCGCGGTGGTGCGCGAGATGGACGACGTCCACGCGCTGGTGGCGCTCGCCCTCGACGGCTCCGCCACCGGCCGGCTCACCGAGCAGGGCGCGCTCGAGCTGGTCGAGCGGCTGCGCGCCGCCGGCATGGACGACGCCGACGCGGTCGCCGAGCTGCTCGGCTCGCTGGGCTGGCTGGGAATCGAGAGCCTGGTGGCGCCCGCCGCCCCGCCCCCGGCGCCGCCCCAACCCGCCGCCGCCGCTCCCGAGCCCGAGCCGGAGCCGGTCGCCGCCGCTCCCGAGCCCGAGCCCGAGCCGGAACCGGTCGCCGCCGCTCCCGAGCCCGAGCCCGAGCCGGAACCGGTCGCCGCCGCTCCCGAGCCGGAACCGGTCGCCGCCGTCCCCGAGCCGGTGCCCGCGGCGCCGGCGCGGCGTCATCAGCCGTCGGGCGGCCGCTGGGTGCCGATGCCCGCGGGCATGCCCCGCCTGGCCCGCCTCAGCACCGCCTTCGCCGACGCCCCGCGGATGCTCCGGCTGCTCGCCGCCGACCGCTACTCCGGCGTGGTCGAGCTCGCCGGGCCCGACGGCCGCCGCGACCTCCTCGTCTTCCTCGAGGGCGGCTGCGTGGCCACCAGCGTGGAGGAGGACGGACGGCCGGTGGAGGGTCCGCTGCGGCTGCCCGGCCCCGACCGCGGGCCGCTGGTGGAGATCAACGTCCGCCCCCACGCCGCCCCGATTGTCGTCGCCCTCGCCCTGGCGATGCGCTCGCCGGCGCTGCTCACCGGGCTGCACGCCAGCTTCGTGCGCCTCCCCGGCCTCCTCGAGGTGCTCGGACGGGAGCGCGCCGACGCCGCCTGCGTGGTCTCCACCCCGGTGGGCGCGGGGGTGATCCTGCTCGCCGGTGGAGTGCCGGTGGCCGCCTACGCGCGCCGCCTCGGCGAGGCTCCCGGCGAGGTGGCCGAGACCACCGACACCACCGCGGTCGCCGGCCTGCTCGCCTCCGGCGAGGGCGAGGTCGACGTCCACCGTGGCTCGCCGCCGCCGCCGCTCGACCTCGAGGCGATCATCGCCGCCGCCGCGCTCGAGACCGGGTAGCCGCCCGGGCCGGCCCGGGGTCTGGCGCAACGTCAAGAACCGTAGTAATTTGTACCGCCGTGATCAGGCCGCGGCGCCCGCCGCCCCGCCCCCTGAAGGACCACGCCCGCGGGTTCTACCGCGCCCTGCGCCGGCTCGCCCTCCGCGGCCCGCTGTGGACCCCGCTGGCGATGGCGGCGATCGCCTTCGCGCTGGTCACCCTGGCGCCGGTGCCGTGGGGCGGCGGCCTGGGGCTGCAGCAGCCGTGGCACACGGTGGCGCTGCTGGCGGCCGCGGGCGCGCTCCTCGTCGGCGTGTCCGCCTGGCCGGAGCGCTACCGGGCGCACCGCGGCGACCTCACCCGCCGGGATCTCGAGGAGCTCCGCCGCCTGCCCCGCGAGCGGCTCGCCGAGCTGGTCGCCGCCGCCTACCGGCGGGCCGGCTACGAGGCGGTGGAGACCGGCCGGGGGGTGGGCGCGGGCATCGACGTCGAGCTCCACAACCGCCGCGGCACCGCCCTGGTCCAGTGCCGCCACTACCGCCAGGCCAGCGTCGACATCGGCGCGCTGCGCGAGCTCCACGGCGTGATCCGGGCGGTCGGCGCCGCCGGCGGGGTGGTGGTGACCACCGGCGAGTTCACCGACGTGGCCGGCAGCTTCGCCCGGGTGCACCGCATCACCATGGTCGACGGCCGCACCCTGCTGCGGATGGTCCGGGTGGTCCACCCGGCGCGGGCGAGCGGACGGCTGGCCTCGCAGTAGCCGGCGGGAGGACGGTGGCCGGCGCGCCTCGCGCGGCCGGCGGGAGCCCACCGCCGGGAAGCCGGCGGCCGCCACGGTGGCGGCCGCCGTCCCCCCAGTTGCAGATCGCGCGGCGCTCACGAAGGCGAACCCTCTCACCCCCGAGCCCCCCAGCCCCGAGGTGGCGCCGGCGCGATCCACTTCGGGCATTGTGGTCCCGACCCGGTTAAGGCCCGCGCGCGGTCCGGTGCACGGATCTTCAGAACCGGTGACGCCGGAGTGACGGTCGGGGTCAGGCATGGCCTCCCCGGGGAAAACCCCGCGCCCGTCATCATGCGCCGGTGCCACCCGACCCCCCCCGCCAGCACCCCGTCGGCGACCACGCGCTGCTCGCCGACGGGCGCACCGCCGCGCTGCTCGCCCCCGACGGCAACGTCGCCTGGCTGTGCTGGCCGCGGGTCGACTCCGCGCCCGTGCTCCTCGGCATCCTCGACACCACCCGGGGGGGGCGCTTCCAGCTCCGTCCCGCCGGGCCGGCCGAGCTGGTCGAGCGCGGCTACCTCGGCGCCACCCTGGGGGTGCGCAGCGTCTGGGAGACCCCGCGCGGACGGCTGACCGTCGACGAGGCGCTCGCCTGGGACGGACCGCCCCGGCTGCTGCGCGGCCTGCGCGCCGAGGGGGGCGCGGTCGAGGTCGAGGTGATCCTCGAGCCCGCCTTCGGCGCCGGCGCCCTGGCGCCGCGCTGGGAGCGGTCCGGCGGGAGGGTGGTCGCGGCCGCCGGCGGCCTCCGGCTCAGCGTCGACGTGCCCGGCGGGTGGGAGCCCGGCGAGGGGGGCGCCCGCGCCCGCTTCCGGGTGGTACCCGGCGCCCCCACCGCGGTGGTGCTGAGCGGCGCCGAGCTGCGGCTGCCGGCGGAGGCCGCCCTCGACCTGCTCGACGGCACCCTCGCCCACTGGCGGGCGCAGGCGGGGCGGATGCGCACCGCCGGGGCGGCCGGGGGCGTGGTCGGCCGCGCCCTCGGCCCCACCGCCGCCGCCGAGGCGGTGGTGCGCAGCGGCCTGGTGCTCTGCGGCCTCCGCCAGCGCGGGGTGGGCCACGGCATCGTCGCCGCCCCGACCACCTCGTTGCCGCAGTGGCCGGGCTCGGCGCGCACCTGGGACTACCGCTACGGCTGGCCGCGGGACACCGCTCTCGCCGGCCTGGCGCTGCTGCGCCTCGGCCTGATCGAGGAGGCGAGCGGGCTCGGCGCCTTCTGCGGCGAGGCCTGCCGCGGCGGGGTGGCGCCGGCGCTGCTCCGGGTCGACGGCACCTCCCCGCCCGCGGAGTCCACCCTCGACCATCTCGCCGGCCACGGCGGCGCCCGGCCGGTGCGGATCGGCAACGGCGCCGCCTCCCAGGCGCAGCTCGACGTGGTCGGCGAGGTCGTCGACCTGGCCCACGGCCTGGATCGGGCCGGGGCCCTGCCCGAGGCGCTGCGCCTCGCCGTCCCCGAGCTCGCCGGGCTGGCCGAGCGGCGGTGGGAGCAGCCCGACCACGGCATCTGGGAGATCCGCGGCGCCCCCCGCCACTACACCCAGTCACGGGTCATGGCCTGGACCGGCCTGCGCCGCGCCGCCGTCCTCGCCCGCCGTGGCAGCGTTGCCGGCGACCCCGAGCGCTGGGAGGCGGTGGCGGCGCGGATCCGCGCCTCGGTGCTCGACGGGCTCCCCGCCGCCGCCCCCCTGCCCCTGCACCCCGGGGGCGGCCTCGACGGCGCCCTCGGGCTGGTGCCGCTGGTGGGCTTCCTCTCCGCCACCGATCCCCGCGCCGCCGCCACCCTCGAGGCGATCTCCACCGAGCTCGGCGCCTCCGGCCTGGTCGAGCGCCACAGCCCCGTCGACGACGGCATCGCCGACCCCTGCGCACCGTTCGTCTTCGCCACCCTGTGGCTCGGCGCCGCCCTCGAGCGCGGCGGCGGCGACGGCCGGCGCCACGTCGCCGCCGCGCTCGCCGAGCATGGGGTGGGCGGCCTGCTCGGCGAGGTCGCCCTGCCCGGGCGGGGGCCGCTCGGCAACTATCCGCAGGTGCAGAGCCACGCCTCGCTGATCCTCGCCGCGCTGCCCCGAGCCTAGCGGAGCCGGGGTCAGAGCTCGTCGAGCGCCGCCATCCCCATGGTGCGCAGCGCGTCGCCGAGGGTGGCCCGGGTGGCGGCGGTGAGCGCCCGGCGGAAGCGGCGGAGCTCGGGGTCCTCCTCGCGCACCATCGGCGGGGTGTGCTCGTAGAAGTCGCTGAACGCCGAGGCGAGCGAGAAGGCGTAGTCGGTCAGCACCACCGGGGCGAGCGCGGCCGCCGCCTCGGCGACCGCCCGCGGGTACTCCTCGATGCGGTGGAGCAGGGCGCGCTCCACCGGCAGCAGCTCCGCGGGGACCGGCAGCGGGCCCTCCCCATCACCGTCCGGCTCGGTCTTCCGGAGGATCCCCGAGGCGCGGGCGTGGGCGTACTGCAGGTACACGCCGGTGTCGCCGGTCGCCCGCAGCGCCTCCTCGAAGTCGAAGGCGATGATCTGGGTCAGCGAGAACTTCAGCAGGTAGTAGCGCACCGCGGCTGCGGCGAGGGCCCGCGCCGTCTCCGGGTCGCGCGCCTTGTCGCCGAGCTTGGCGACGGCGAGGTCGAGCAGGTCGTCGGCGCGGACCTCGATGCCGCGGCGCCCGCTCAGCGCCACCACCGCCGGGCCGCCCTCGGCGACCTCGACGCCGAGCTCGCGCGCCGCCGCCGGGGTGAGCGCCACCACCTCGTAGGCGAGGTGGACCGAGCGCTCGGCCTCGCCGTGGTGGCCGAGCCGGTCGAGGGAGTCGCGCACCACCCGCTGCAGGTACCCCTGGCGGGCGTCGATGACGTTGACCACCCGCGCCGCGTGGCCGAAGCCGGCGCCGTCGAGCACCGCGCCCTCGGCGCGAGCCGAGGTGGTCGCCGGCGACCCGGGCACCTCCGGGTGCCAGGGGCGGTAGTGGAAGTCGAGCCCGAGCAGGCCGAACTTCCAGAGCTGGTAGGCGATGTCCTTGGCGGTGTAGGTGGCCACCCCGTCGGACTTCACCAGCACCTTGGCGTCGCGCTCCTCGTCGCCACCCTCGGCGTCGGCGCCGTCCTCCCACGGCATCACCCAGCAGCCGGCGAGCTTGCCGGCCTCGACCCGCACGATGGCGCCGGCCTCGCGCAGCTGCTCGAAGGCGTGCCGCCAGAAGCCGAGCTCGATGATGTCGGACTCCCAGGTGAGCAGGTCGTAGCCGATGTCGAAGCGGGCCATGGTGGCGAGGTGGGCGTCGACCACCCGCGAGGCCAGCTGCTTGGCGAAGACCGCCACCTCGTTGTCCCGGTCCTCGATGGCGCGCAGGGTGGCGCGGCGCCGCTCCACCAGCTCCGGCTCGGTCTCGTAGCGGCGGCTCACCTCGACGTAGGCGCGGGAGCAGAACTGGTCGAAGGGCTCGCCCTCGCGCGGCTCCAGGCCGAGCTCGCGCACCCCGACGACGACGTCGGCGACCTGCACACCGGTGTCGTCGATGTAGTCGTTGACCTCGACGCCGTGGCCGGTGCGGCGCAGCACCCGGGCGACGGTGTCGCCGAGGCAGGCGTTGCGCAGGTGGCCGATGTGCGCCGCCTTGTTGGTGTTGATGTTGGTGTGCTCCACCAGGGTCTTGCCCGCCATCACGGCGAGGCCGAACCGCGCCGGCAGCGGCTGCGCCGGGTTCCACCCCAGCGCCTCCTCGATCACCGCCGGCACCCAGCGGGCCTCGTCGAGGCGGGCGTTGACGTAGCCGCCGGTGGTGGTCCACTCCCGCACCCAGGGCACGTCCGTCGCCGCCAGCCGGTCGCGGAGCTCGGCGGCGATCACCGGGGGCGGGCGCCGCAGCGTCCGCGCCGCCCGCAGCGGTGCCGGCGTCGACCAGTCGCCGAACTCGGGGCGCGCCGACCGCTCGACCACGGCCTCGACCTCGGGGCCGCAGCCGAGCTCGTCGAGGGCGGTGCGGACGGCGCGCACCAGGTCGCCGCGGACATCGGGCATGGCCGGGCCACCATAGCGGTCGGGAGCTAACCGGTGACGAAGGTCCAGGTGCGCTCGTAGGCGCGGCCGTCGACGGCGGCGGTGAGGTGCGCGGTGTACGCGGTGGCCGGCGCGAGCGGGGCGCGGGGCAGCAGGCAGGCCGAGTTCTCGTTGTCGGCGCCCGGCGAGAGCGTGTACGCCGGCACCTCGGCGCCGGCCGGGGTGCGCAGGGTGAAGCCGGTGAGCCGCACCGAGGCCGCCTGGTCGAAGGTGGCGGTGACCGGGAAGCCGGCGTTGCGCGGCGCCCCCGGCGGCAGCGGGTCGGGGAGCTCGTTGTCGAGGAAGGTGGTGGGCACCCCGTGCTGGGAGTCGGCGGGCACCAGCACCGGCGGAGCGGTGCGCGAGCCCGGCGCGGCGGCGCCGAAGCCGAACTCCATGTCCTCCATGGGCAGCGGGCCCAGCGAGCAGTCGGCGTAGCCGATCGAGCGCAGGTCGGGCCGGATGATCGGGAACCGGTGGTAGATGCTGTCGACCCAGTCCGCAACCGCCGGGCCGGCGCCGCCGCGATGGGTGATGTCCTCGGAGATCGCGCCGCCGCGCCAGCCGGCGGCGTCGGCGCGGTCGCCGGCGCGCACCCCGGTGAACCCGGGCGTCCCCGGCGTCTCCCGGTGGATGCCGAGGTTGGCCACCTCGGGGAGGGCGTTGTTCGCCAGCCAGTAGAAGCAGTGGGCGGCGGCGCTCTGGACGAGGCGCTGGTCGAGGGTCACCGCGGCGACCCCGGCGGCGGCGCGCGCCCGGTTCACCTCGGCGAGGGCGACCAGGGCGTGGGCGGCGAGGGTGGCGGCGGGGTTGGGCACCGTCACCGGCCGCGGCCGGGAGCCGTCGGCGCCCTCGACGGTGGCGACGGTCTGCTGGATCTGCTCGCGCGCCGCCGCCTCGTCGCCGTCGACGTCGCGGGCGAGGCGGAGGATGACGTCCACCGCGGCGAGGTCGGTGGGATCGGCGGCGAGGGCGCGGAGCAGCAGCGCCCGGGCGCCGCGGGAGTCGCGGTGCGCCGCCATCGCCACCTCGGCGGCGGCCTCGAGCGCCCCGGGGTCGCGCGGGGTGAGCGCCAGCAGCCGGGTGTAGACCTGCTCGGCGGTGGCGAAGTCGGGCTGCTGCATCGCCACGCTGCCGAGCGAGGCGAGCAGCTGGGCGTCGGAGGGGGCGAGCGCCAGGGCCGCCTCCAGGGTCCGGTGGGCGCCCTCGAGCTGGTTGCTGTCGATGTAGGCGCCGGCCAGCTCGGCGGAGCGCTCCACCCAGCCGGGCTGGGCGTCACGGGCGGCGACGGCTGCGGCGAGCGCCCCCGGCCGGTCGCCGGTGTCGCGGGCGAGGTTGCCCTGCTCGCGGTGCAGCTCGGCGCGCGCATAGACGCTGGCCCCCGGCCCCAGCGCGGCCCGGGCGGCGTCGATGTGGCTCCGCGCCGCGTCGGTGTCGCCGTGGTCGGCCAGCGCCTCGCTGTAGTAGAGGTGGGCGAGGGGGTCGCCGGGGGCCAGCGACACCGCCGAGGCGCCCGCCTTCACCGCGTCCTCGACGTGCATCGACCAGTCCTGGACGCGGCAGAGGACGGCCTGGGCGTGGCCGTTGCGGGGCCCGGCGGCGACCCCGGCACGGGCCTCGGCGAGCGCGCCGGTGAAGTCCTGGCGGTAGTTGAGGAACAGCGCGTAGGCGGCGTGGGCGAGGGGGTCGCCGGGGGCGCGCGCCACCAGCTGGGCGTAGCCGCGCTGGGCCTGCTCGTAGTGGTTGTCGAAGAAGAGCGCGTCGGCCGCCGCCAGCGCGGTGATCACCGCCGGGGGGGTGACCGGCGCCGGTGGCCGCGGCGGCGTCGA
>DASXNK010000119.1 GCA_036495095.1 Candidatus Dormiibacterota bacterium
CCGCCTGGGAGGTGGAGATCCCCCGGCCGCGGCGCATGGACTCCCCGGAGGTCGCGACGCTCAGCGCCTGCATCACCGACCGTCTGCGTGACGAGATCCGGCGCCATGGCAATCGCTAGGCTCGGAAACAACTCGCTCGAGTCGGGGCTCGACGCCCTCGCCCTGCCGGTCGGCGGCTCGCGCCGGGGCTGGGGGCGGATCGTCCGCGTCGTCGTGCCCAAGCTGGTGGCCGCCGCCTGCCTGCTCGGTGCGTGGCAGCTGGCCGTCCTCCTCCGGGTCTGGCCGAGCTACGTCATCCCCTCCCCCGGCGACGTCGGCCAGGCGTTCACCGATCAGGCCCGCGCCGGGACCATCGGCGAGGCGGTCGGGACCAGCCTGCGCCACGGCTTCGAGGGCTACGTGCTCGCGGTCCTCGTCGGCACCCCGCTGGGCCTGCTGATCGCTCGCGTGCGCACCGTGCGCTACGCCATCGGGTCGGCGATCGCCGCCCTCCAGAGCCTGCCGTCGGTGACCTGGGTACCGGTCGGCATCATCTGGTTCGGGCTGTCGCAGACCACCATCCTGTTCGTCGTGGTGATGGGAGCCTTCCCCTCGATCGCCGGCGGGATGGTCTCCGCCGTCGACAACATCCCCCCGCTCCTGCTCCGTGTCGGCGACGCCCTGGGAGCCCGCGGCCTGCCCCGATACCGCCACATCGTGCTGCCCGCGGCCCTGCCCGGCTACGTCGCCGGCCTCAAGCAGGCGTGGTCCTTCTCGTGGCGCTCGCTGATGGCGGCGGAGATCATCACCACCGGTCCGTCCCTGGGTGGCGTGGGGCTCGGACAGCTGCTCAATCAGGGACGGGACCTCAGCGACATGCGGCAGATGCTGATGGTGATCCTGGTCATCCTCGCCGTCGGCGTGCTCGTCGACTCGCTGATCTTCGCTCCACTGGATCGACACATCCGTCGCAGCCGCGGCCTCGAGTCCGGCTGACCGGTCACGAACACCGTCCGCAACCACACCGAGGCGCTCCCATGACAGCCCGCTCCCGCCGGGTCAGCACATCCCTGGTCGCATCGTTGACAGGTGCAGCCCTTCTCGCCCTCCCCCAGGCCTTCTCGGTCCCGGCCTCCGCGGCCACCGCCGCGGCACCGCACTACATGGTGATCGTCGAGGAGAACCAGGGAAGCACCGCGGTGCTCGGCAGCACGTCGGCGCCGTACATCAACGGCCTGGCCGCAACCTACGCCTCGGCGACCAACTGGTATGCGATCCAGCACAACAGCCCCGCCGACTACCTGGGACTGATCTCGGGCTCGACGCAGGGGTGGGGCACCGGCACCACGACGCCTCCGTTCGCCGGCTCCACCGTGGTCGACGAGCTCGCCGCCAGGGGGATCGACTGGCGCGCCTACATGGAGGACGCGCCCTCCCCGTGCTACACCGGGAACACCTCCGGCAATTACTCGAACATCCACAATCCCTTCCTGGACTTCAGCTCCATCCTCTCGAAGCCGGCCCAGTGCAACCGGGTCGTCCCCTTCGCGGGCAACTTCGTGAGCGACCTGAACAGCGCGTCGCCGCCGCCGTTCATGTGGGTCACTCCCAACCAGTGCCACGACATGCACACCGTGTGCGCGCCCTCCACCGATCCGATCCTCCAGGGTGACCAGTGGCTGAGCACCTACCTCCCCACGGTTCTCTCGTCGTCCTGGTACGCCAGCGGCGGCGTCGTGGTCCTCACCTGGGACGAGGGGGGTGACAACCTCGGCTGGAACGGGGGCGACGGGGGCCACGTGGCGACCCTGGTCATCTCCGCCCGCTCGCACGGCGCCTTCACCGCCGGAGGCAATCACTACGGCACGCTGCGGGCCATCGCGGAGGCGTACGGCGTCGGGCTCCTCGGCGCCTCGGCCAACCCGGCGAACGGCGACCTGTCGGGCGCCGCTCCCGCCCCGCCCCACACCGGATCCGCCGGACTGTCCCTGGTGACCCAGGTCTACAGCGACCTGCTCGGCCGCGCTCCGGATGCCGGCGGGCTGCTGTACTGGAGCGGCCTCATCGACAGCGGGCAGCCGCGCTTCCCCGTCGCCCTGAGCCTCACCGCCTCGACGGAGTACGTGGGAGACCAGGTGCAGGCCCAGTACCAGACCTACCTGCACCGCGTCACCGACGGCACGCTCACCAGCGGAGGTGAGGGCTTCTGGGTGAACTACATCGCCAGCGGCGCGACCTTCGAACAGCTCGCCGAGAGCCTGATCGGCTCGGACGAGTACTTCACCGTCCGCGGGCACGGAGACGCCTCGACCTACGTGACCACGCTCTACCAGGACATCCTCGGGCGCGGCCCCGACGCCGGAGGCCTGTCGTACTGGGTGGGACGGCTCAGCGCCGGCGCCCCGCGATTCCAGGTGTCGGCCTCGATCCTCGAATCCACCGAGGGCCGCCAGATGCTCGTCGACCGGACCTACCAGAGCCTGCTGCGCCACCTGCCGGACGGCCCCGGGCTCGCCTTCTGGACCGCCCAGCTGCAGTCGGGGCTGCGCGACGAGACCTTGATCGCATCGATCATCGGCTCCGACGAATACCTGCAGTACGCGGTGACCCACAGCGTCCTCTGACCGGAACGCGGAGGGCCGGGGTGGCGCGACGCCACCCCGGCCTCGAGCGTGAGCCGGGCCGGTCAGCAGGCGGCGCGGTCGCCGATCGGCTGCGGCAGGCGCCGGCCCAGCCGGTCGGTCATCGGCCTCTGACCCGCGGCGACGGTGCCTCGCGGCGGCACCGGGGAGACGAGCTCCGGGTACTGGGGCCGGGACGCCGCCCGGATGGAGTCCTGCAGGTCGGGCGGGCAGAGCGGGACCAGGCCGTTGCCCACGGCGAAGGCGACCGCGGCCACCTTGGTGTGGACGCCGAGCTTGCCCATCACGTTCTGGATGTGGGTTCGTGCCGTGCTGGTCCTGATCCCGAGGGCCAGTGCGATGACCTCGGTGTTCTCGCCGAGCACGAGCTTGGACAGGACCTCGTGCTCGCGGGGGGTCAGCGGATCGAGGAGCGCCTCCGAGGCGGCGGGACCGGCTCGCCGTGCCGCATGGGCCGGTGCACCTCCCGCGCGGACCACCAGCTCACCGGCGTGCACGCGCTGCAGGACCTCCAGGATCACGTCGATCGAGGCCCGCTTGAGCACGAACCCGGTCGCGCCCGAGGCCAGCGCGGTGGAGATCACGTCGCGGTCGTCGTCGCCGCTCAGGATCACCACCCGGGTGGCGCCGGGCGAGTCGAGGATCTGCCGCACCGCGGCGAAGCTGTCGCCACCGGGGAAGTGCGCGTCGACGAGGCAGACGTCCACGTCGAGCTCCGCCGCCAGCCTGACCGCCTCCTGCGGCTCGGTGACCGAGGCGACGACATCCTCGCCACGGCCCTGCAGGCACACCGCCAGGGCGTCGATGAACAGGCGGTGGTCGTCGCAGAGGAGGATGCGCATGGGGGTGCTCTCTCAGTTGCCGGACAGCCGGGCCGGGAGCACGAGCCGGACCAGCGCACCCCCGAGCTCGCTGCGTCCGAATTCGATATGCCCACCGTGCGCCTGCATCAGCCGCTCGGCGATGGTCAGTCCCAGCGAGGCCGCACCCGGGCAGGCGGCGCCGAAGCCGGGGCCGGAGTCACCCACCTCGACGACGGTCCATCGGTCGTCGCCCACCAGGGCGACGAGGATGACCCCCTGGGGGCCGGTCGCCCGGATGGCGTTCTCCAGCACGTTGGCGATGACCCGGCGCAGGGCGACAGGATCCGCCACCAGCGCCGGGCGCGGCTCCACGCTCACGCGCAGCACACCCGCGAAGGTGAGCGCCGCCCTGTCGACCACGTCGGCGAGGAGGTCGGCCGGGTTCACCGGCATGGCGAGCAGCCCGGTGCTCACGATCCGCTGGGTGAGATCGGCGAGCATCTGGGTCTCGTCGACGATGTGGCGGAGGCGCCGCACCACCTCGCCGGGCAGGTCGGGGTGGGTCAGCGCGGCCTCGGCCAGCGCGCCGACGGTGGCGATGGGCTGGCGCATGTCGTGACAGACCTCGCGGATCGAGCGATAGAGCACGCTCCCGAAGTCGTCGTGGCGCCGGTCCGGGCCCGCGAACGCAGCCATCGCGGCGCTCACGATCCGGCTCGCGTCTCGCTGACCGCCGACGGAGCCGGCTGGCTCGACGCGGCGCGCAGGCGGTAGCCGACGCGCGGCACGGTCTCGATGAACGTCGAGGGGCGGTGCTCGGTGGTGTCGGGCTGCAGCTTGTGCCGCAGCGACCTCACCTGCCGTGCGACCACGTTGGACGCCGGAGCCTCGCCCTCCCAGAGCGCGTCGATGATCGCCGAGCGCCGGACCGCCTCCCCCTGGTGCGACATGAACAGGCGCAACAGCTCGAACTCCTTCGGCGACAGGCGGATCGGCCTGTCGTCGACGAGGACCTCGTACCGGGCCACATCGATGGTGAGCCTGCCGGCGGTGAGCGGGGCGGGCGAGGGCGACGTGTCCTCCCTCACCCTCTCCATCCTGTGCAGCATCGCGGTCAGCCGGGTGGAGACCAGGTCGGGGTCACCACCGCAGGCGAGCACGTCGTCGGCCCCCGCCGCCAGCGCCACCAGCAGCAGGGCGCGGTCTGCGGCGGCCTCGGTGAGCAGCACCAGGGGGGCGGCGCTCCTGGAGCGGACCCACCGGCAGAGGTCGATCCCCGAGGCGTCGGGGAGGTCGACGTCGACCACGAGGGCGTCGGGACCCCACCGCTGGAGCATCGTCTGGGCCTCGGCGGCGCTGAGCGCGATGCCGACCTCGAAGCCGTCGTACCGAAGGTGGTCCGCCAGGTGCTTCCGCTCGTTCACGTGCCGGGTCACGAGCAGGCAGCGTCCCATTCGGCCGGCGCCGCCAGGCTCCATGATCGCCTCCAGTGTCCGAGGTGGCCCCTGATCCGGCCCGGACGGGGCGTATCAGGGGCTCGTCCGGGCGATCATGGCCTCGGCCATGGGGGGCGGCAACCAACGCTTGTGAAGGATGGTGAACCCCAAGCTGACAGGCCGCTCCGGGGGAGCCGCCGGCGGGTCGGAGGTCAGGCGTACCCCCAACGACGCAGCAGTGGCCAGCTCATCACCGTGACCGCGCGGCGGCTCCACCGGCCCAGCGACCGCCGCCACTCGTCGTCCTCACGCAGCACGATGTCGCCGTGCTGGAAGCGCATGTCGTTGCCGACCGCGGTGTGCGCGATGCCGAGGTGGACGCTCGGCGGGGTCGCGAACGCCAGCGCGCCCTCGTCAGCCGGCTTGCCGGCGAAGGCGGCGATGCGCGTCATCGTCTCGCGGGGCGACGCGATCACGTCCTCGTAGCGAACCACCACCTGGCGCCCGTCGAGCAGACGCAGACCGTCGAAAAGGAGGTGGTACACGATCCAGCGCAGCGTGAAGATCAGCGGCGGATAGCGATGCTTCCACACCACCCGGTCGACGGCATCCCTCACGATCTGCCGCTTGGTCGACGAGTAGGCGGCGCCCCGGATGTCCCTCACCAGGTGGACGATGCGCAGGTCGATCCCGGGGATCCCGCGAAGCGCGCACGCATACGCAGGGGCCTTGGTCGAGTCCACGATCACCTCGGCGCCGCTCACCGCGTGCAGCGCCGCGTAGAGACGGCCGAGCAGGGCGCGGTAGCGTCCGAGGTCCCGGGCGAAGCGCGGCCTGAGGCCGGGCAGCAACAGCATCGGGAGGTGCCGCTGCCGGGTGACCCGAGGATGGAGGGCCCTGAGCTCCTCGGCCTCGGGACTGTCCCAGCCGCCGAAGGCGTGGTCACCCACCGCCGTCCAGAATGCGCATTCGGAGAAGCGCGTGCCGCACCCGCAGAGCCGGTCCTCGGCCATGGAGTGCGTGGTGAGCAGCCCCAGCTCCCCGGTGGAGAGGAATCCCGGCATCTGGCCGATCATCCGGTCGGTGATGGTGCTTCCGCTCCTCGCACAACAGCCGATGTACAGGACTCTGACCACGTCTGGTGACCTCCTCGCTCTCGCAGCGCCAGGACGATGCGCATTGCCTCCGATCCTATCCATGGGGCCGCGGCCGTCATCCTCCGGGCGTCGCATGCTCCATACGTCCATTGAACAGTTGTCAGGCCTCTGCACCCGAGCTAACGTGCCGTCCATGCGCCGTCTCCTCCCCGCAGCGCTCGCAGTCACGGCCGTCCTCCTCGCATCCTGCGGGCAGAGCGCGGGACCGCGCGCGCCGACTCATCCCGCGATCAGCTCAGCTCCGAGCGCCGCGGCGACGCCGGAATCGACGCCGGCCGCCCCGGGAATCGCCCTGAAGCCGGCGATGCAGGGCCTGCTCGACCGCCACGGGATCCCGCCGGCCGGCTACCTCCCCGCCATCTCGGGGATCGTGGTCGAGGTCGCCTGGAGCGACCTGCAGCCATCGCCTGGGGGTGCGATCGTCAGCGGCAACGCCATCGACCAGATGCTCACCGCGGTGCGCGCCCTCAACACCGGGCGGCCCACGCATCCCCTGGCGATCAAGCTGCGGGTCACCGGGGGCATCCACGCCCCCGCGTGGGCGAAGAGCATCGGGGGCAGCCCGGTCCGGGTGACCGACCCGACCGACAACGTGCCCGGGACGGTGGGCCGGTTCTGGTCGGAGGAATACGGGCGCGCGTACGCGAGCCTCGAGTCGCTGCTGGCCACGCGCTACGACTCGGTGCCCGAGATCCGCGAGGTGACGATGTCCCGGTGCACCACGGTGTACGACGAGCCGTTCATCCGCGACCGCAGCGACCCGGCGACGGTGGCGGCTCTGCTCGCCGCCGGATTCACCCAGGCCGCCGACGTCCGGTGCCTGAACGAGCAGATCGACGCGCACTCGGTGTGGAGATCGACTCGAAGCGGGCTCGCGCTCAGTCCGTATCAGCGGATCGACCCCGCCGCCGGCGGTGACGGCGTCGCCATCACGGTGCCGGTGATGACCCTCTGCCGCAGCCGGCTCGGAGCGCGCTGTGTGCTCGAGAACAACTCGCTGCGCAACCCGCTGCAGGGCGGCGACTACACGCCGATGTACGCGCGGATCCAACAGCTCGGACCGCCGATCTCGTTCCAGACCGCCACCGCCGCCAAGCTCGGCGGTCTCGAGACGGTGATCGGCATCGCCGCCGGCCTGGGAGCGAGCGCGGTGGAGCTGCCCCAGGGATATGGCGGGCTGGCGCCTGCCGCCCTGGCGCCGCAGGGCGGCCGGCTGACCGCGTCCGCCGGGCAGCGCTGACCCGCGTCCCCCATTCTTCGCAGGGTTGCTACGACAGCAGGGTCATGGCCTGTGCGGGCAGTGCCGATAGCATCTCAGCCATGGAGATCAAGGACTACATCACCGCGATTCGACGGCGCTTCATGGTCGTCGTCACCCTTCCGCTGCTCGCGGCGGTTGCGACCGCCGGGCTCCTGTTCGTGCAGGCCGAGCGGTTCCAGGCCACGGCCGTGGTCATCGTGCCGGCGCTCAGTGCAAAGGGGTACTCGACCAGCGCGGTGACACAGTACTTCAACACCTACAAGGACGTTCTCATCTCGAAGCCGGTGATCGACGAGCTCTCGAAGCAGACCGGCATCAAGAGCACCGAGCTGGTGCCCTATCTCACCGCGGCGACGGTCAGCGCCTCGAGCAACATCATCAACGTGACCTTCACCGGCACCACCAAGGCGCAGGCGGCCAGGGTCGCCGGGCTCGCCGCCCACCTCTCCCTCGATGCGCTGGTGGCGCCCCAGCTGTCGCTGGCACAGGCGGCGCTGGTCACGGCCAGGGGCGAGCAGTCCAGCGCCAGCGGCTCACTCGCCCAGTTCACCAGGCAGACCGGGCTGCTGTCCCCCGACGTCGACTACCGCCTCAAGGTGGCGGAGCTCTCTCAGCTCACCGTCCAGCTCGAGCAGGCGCGCATCGCCGCCGACCAGGGGCGCGTCAGCTCGCTGCAGCCGCTGATCGCGCAGCGCCAGCAGTCGCTCACCACGCTGTCGGCACAGCTCATCGCCTACCAGCAGATCAACGACGGCTACAAGTCGGCGGTCGCGTCGGTGACGCACGCGCAGCAGCAGGTCGACGGCGTCAAGGCGCTCATCGCCTCGAACGCATCCTCCAGCGCGGTGTCGGTGTCGGCTGCGGACCGGGTCTCGAGGATGCCGGTGATCGTCAAGGGCGCGTCCATCTCCGGTGTCGTCGCCCTGGTGCTCGCCCTGCTCATGATCGTCGTGCTGGAGCTGCTCCATCCGACCCGGCTCGGCGACCCCGCCGGCGCCGACGGCGACGGTGACGGCCGGCTCCCCGCTCGGCTGCTGGACGTCACCGGCGTGAGCGGCGCCGCCTGGGAGGCCGAGGCCGGCGGACACGGGAACGGCCACCACGGTGTGCCGGCCAGCGCCGACATCGCGGGACGCCCCCAGCCGTGACCCGGCTCGCGTCCGGCGGGGCGCCGGGCGCGACCGCGGCCACCCCGGGGGGCAGGCCGCGGTCGCGGTTCCTCCGCCACGCCGGCCTCACCAGCATCGCCGCGGGCGCCAGCGTCGCCTCCGGCCTCCTGTTGGACCTGGCCATCGCCGCGAGGTTCGGCGCCGGCCACGCCACCGACGCCCTCTTCGTCGCCGCGCGGATCCCGCTGGGGCTGGCGGCGGTCGCGCTGGTGATCGCCAACCAGGCGCTCACCCCCGCGTTCGCGGTGGCGCTCGAGCGCCGGGGACTGCGGGCCACCACCCGCCTGGTCTCCGCCGTGCTGACGGTGGTCGCCCTCGGCGGGGTGCTGTTCATGGCCCTCGCCGCGCTGCTGGCGACGCCACTGGTCAGGCTCACCGCCCCCGGTCTCGACCCCGCCACCACCAGCCTGGCGGCCTCGCTGGTCCTCGCCATGTTCGCGGTGGTTCCGCTGAGCTGCGGCGCGGAGGTGCTGCGCGCCCTGCTCAACGCCCGCCGCTACTACATGGCACCGGCGGCCATGGGCGTGGTGATGAACGGGCTCGCCGCGTTCGTCGTCATCACCGCCGGTGGCGACATCCGCCGCGTCGCCACCGCCTACGTCGCCGGCGCCGCCGCCCAGCTCGTCTTCATGCTGGCGCTCGCGTGGTGGCGCGGCTTCCGCTACGTGCCGACCCTCCGCCCCGGCGACGGCGCGCTCGCGCGGGTCGGCCGCCTCAGCGTGCGGCCCGGCATCGGCGGCGCGCTGAACCCGGTGGCCCGCCTCGGCGAGCAGCTGGTGGTGTCCTTCCTCCCGGTGGGATCGGTGAGCCTGCTCGGCTACGGCTCGCGACTGATCATGGCCATCGGAGGCACCGTCTTCTTCCGGTCGGTGATCGTCACGGTGATCCCCCGGCTGACCTCGGCGAGCACCCGCGGCGACGACCGCGAGGTGCTGAGGATCGCCATGGCCACGGTCCGGCTGATGCTCGCCATCTCCCTCCCGCTGACCGCCTTCCTCGCCATCCTCGGTCAACCGATGGTGCGCATCCTGTTCGAGCGCGGGAGCCTCACCCGCAGCGGCGCCGGGCTGCTCGGACTGGTGCTGGCGGTGTACGCGGCCAGCCTGGTGGGCTCGGCGGTGCAGCGGGCCCTGCTCGCCCCCTTCTTCGCCCGCCTCGACACCCGGACACCGCTGCGCAACACCGTGTACGGCATCGCCGCCAACCTGGTGCTCCTCCCGCTGTGCGTGCTCCCCTTCGGGCGGAGCGCCACCGCGGTGGTCGGAGTCGCCGTCGCATACTCGATCGCGCAGTACGTCAACGTCGGCCACGCCTGGTACCGGCTTCGCGCCACGGTGGGAGACCCTCTCCGAGGCAGCGGCCCCTGGGCGGTCCGCGTGGTCGGACTCTCGGCGGCCAGCGCGGCGGTGATGGCGATGGGATACCTGCTGCTCCGGCTCGGTGAGCCGTGGCACCGCCCCGAGCTGGCGGCCCGCACCGCGGCCACCGGCGCCGGGGGCCTGCTGGCGCTCGCTCTGGGAGCGCTGCTCATCGCCGGCGTGTGCGCCGGTGACGGCTGGCAGCGAATGCTGTCCGGCCGCCGTCACGCCGGCAGCGTGTAGTCGGGAGCCAGAGAACCATGCAGATGCACATGCCGGTCATCCGGTCGAGGGGCGGCACGCCGTCCGGCCGCGTCGGCGTTCCCCTCGCCGCCGGTGTCGCCGTGGTGCTCGGCGTCGCCGTGCAGAGCGGCGTTCAGGCGGTGTCACAGGGCAACAAGCTGCTCCTCGTCGTCCCCCTGGCCGCCGTGATCGGGCTCGCGCTGGTCGCCGTCGGCAGCGTCCGGTTCGAGCTCTTCGCCTTCGCCACCATCGCGATCCGCTCGAGCCTCGACATCGCCAAGCCGACAACGAGCACCGGCGCGGCGGGCCAGGCCACCGCCTCGGCGTCCGGGCTCGACCCCGCGGGAGCTCTCGCCGTGCTCTTCATGGTCGCCGCGCTGTTCTGGTGGCTGACCCGCCGCAGTGCCGGTCTGACCTCCCCGCCGGCCTCGGTGCATCGCATCGCGCTGATCGCCTTCAGCGGCGCGGGATTCATCAGCATCATCGGCTCCGCGGTCCCGACGGTGAGCCTGCTGGAGGCGATCCGCGTCGCCGCGGTGGTGACCATGCTCGCCGTCATGGAGGTCCTCCTCGTCGACCGCCGGCGGGTGTACCACATGGTCATCGCCATCTACGCATCGGCACTGGTGCCGGTCGGCCTGACCCTGGTCAACGCCGTCTTCCACCACTCCCAGTTCTCCAGCGGCGGCTTCGACCGCTACATGGGCACCTTCTCGCAGCCCAATCCCTTCGCCATCTACCTGACCATGCTCATCGTCATGGGGGTGGCGATGCTGCCGCACCTCGAGAGGCGCTGGCGCTACGCGCTGATCCCCCTGCTCTGCGGCTCCGCGATCTGTCTCTACCTGACCTACACCAGAAGCGCCTGGATGGCGACCGTGGTGGGCGTCGTCGTGGTCGCGGTCGTCGGCCGGCGCAGGAAGATGGTCGCGATGCTGGTCGTCGGCATGGTCGTGGTGCTGGTCGCGGTGCCCACCGTGAGCCAGCGGTTCGCCGACCTCGGGTCGTCCAACGTCAACGCCGCCGGCAATACCTCCAACTCGCTGGCCTGGCGCTTCGACTACTGGGGCCAGGTGCTCCCGCTCGCGTCGAAGGACCCGGTGACCGGCATCGGCCTGAAGATGAGCTCGTACGGCACCACGATCGCCAAGGAGCCGCACAACGACTTCCTGCGCGCCTACGTCGAGACCGGGGTGGTCGGCATCATCGCCTACCTGCTCCTGCTGGTCAGCATGGTGATGGTGGCGCGGCAGTCGCTGAAGGGGGCGGCCCCGGGGTTCGACCGGAGCATCGCGATCGGGTTCACCGGCTGCGTCACCGCCTTCGTGCTGATCAGCCTGGTCTCCAACGTGATCACCGAGGTGATCGTCCTCTGGTACTACGTCGCCTTCGCGGCGGCGGCGTACGCGGTCGTCCAGTTCAACCCGGCGCGCCGGGGTGGGGGACGGGGATGAGGATCCTGCACGTGAACAAGTTCCTCCACCGCCGCGGCGGCGCGGAGGCGTACATGGAGGATGTCGCCGACCGCCAGCGGGCCGCCGGCCACCGGATCGCCTTCTTCGCGATGGACCACCCCGACAACAGCCCCTCCGAGTTCGGGCGCCACTTCCCGAGCCGGGTCGAGCTGAACCCGCCGCCGCGCTCGCTGCACGGCCGGGCCGCGGCGGTGGGCCGGATGCTCCACTCGCCCTCGGCGCGCCGCGGCATCGAGGCCGTCCTCGAGGAGTTCCGGCCCGACGTCGTCCACCTCCACAACATCTACCACCAGCTGTCGCCGTCGATCCTCCGCCCGCTGGAGCGACGCGGCGTGGCCGCGGTGATGACCCTCCACGACTACAAGCTCGCCTGCCCGACCTACCGGCTGCTCGACCACGGCGAGGTCTGCACCGCATGCGTCGGCAGGCGCTTCCACAACGCCGTCCTGCGCCGCTGCGAGTCGGGCTCGCGGGGAGCCAGCGCCGTGGTCGCGCTGGAGCTGTCGCTGCACACCCTGTTCGGCGCCTACCGACCGGTGGGCGTGTTCGTCTGCCCGAGCGAGTTCATGGCCCGGACGATGCGCGCCGCGGGGGTCTTCCCCGACCGGCTGCGCACCCTCCGGCACTTCGCGAACACCGACGGGGTGGCGGTCCGGCAGGGTCCGGGCGAGGCCGTCGTCTTCGCCGGACGCCTCTCCGCGGAGAAGGGGGTCGACGTGCTCGTCGAGGCGGTCGCAGCCCGTCCGGGCGCGCTCCTCGAGGTGCTCGGCGACGGTCCCGACCGCGCCGCGCTCGAGGCCCTCGCCGCCGCCCGTGCGCCCGGGCGAATCCGCTTCCACGGGTCCGTGCCCAAGGCGCGGGTCGAGGAGATGGTGCGCGCCGCCCGGGCCGTCGCCGTCCCCTCGCGCTGGTACGAGAACCAGCCGATGATCGTGCTCGAGGCGTTCGCCTGCGGGGTCCCGGTGGTGGCGACGACGCTCGGCGGGCTCCCGGAGCTGGTCGAGCCCGGCCTCGATGGCCTGCTCGTCCCCGCCGCAGACGTGCCGGCGCTCACCGGCGCGCTCGGAGCCCTGCTCGACGACCCCGCCCGAGCCGTGCGCATGGGGCTCGCGGCACGGCGGAAGGCCGAGCAGCACTTCAGCCCCGCCGCTCACCTCGCCGGTCTCGACCGTCTCTACGCCGAAGCGGCTCGGGGTGTGCGCGCGCCGCGCCGCAGCACCCGCGCTTCCGGCCCCATCAGCGCCGGACGTCCGGCCGACGCCACCGCCGAGCGGTAGGGAGAACCTCACTCATGCGCCACCTGACGACCCACCGCCGCGGCTCGGTCGCGGGCCTCGCCGGCCTGGCGATCGCCCTGCTCACCGCGGGTTGCGGCCCGACGGAGACCGCGGCCCAGATCGGCGTGCGCGCCGTCCCGGTGTCGGCACCGGTGGCCGAGACGCCCAGCGACCAGCTGATCCAGGCCATCATCGACCGCCTCCAGGAGCAGCTGAAGCAGGCCGACTCCGCCCTCGACGGGAAGCTGGCGCGGCTCACCCCACAGAACCCGCAGTTCCTCGCGCTCCTGCCGGTCCTCGTCGCCGAGCGCCTCGCCGGCCTCGACCGGCTGGGCACCGCGCTCGTCGACAAGCGCCTCACCGCGGTCTACAGGATGCGCGCGCAGATCGTCGCCCTGAAGCACCTCACCGCGGCGCAGGCGGCACCCATCCTGGGCCAGATCGACCAGGCGTCGTCCGCGCTCACCTCGCTGCGCGCCACCATCCTCGCCGACACCCTTCCCGACGTCGTGCGCAACGACATCAAGAAGGTCGGCGCCCTCCACATCATCGGCTTCGTCGATCCCCTCGCCCACATGACCGCCGCCTCCGACGAGGTGCTGAACGCCGCGGACGCGCTGGTCACGGCGGCCGGCGTCCTGCAGACCCGGATCACCCAGAACGCCACCCGCCTGCTCAACCCCGCCCACGACCAGGCGCTGCTCGCCGACCTCCTGACCCAGGCCGCCACCGGGAAGCAGCAGGTGACGGCGACCCTCGCCTCGCTGAGCGGCCTGACCGCAGGCGGCTACCCCGGCAACCACGCCGCGCTGGTGTCGGCACGCAGCGCGCTCCAGACCGCCCGCGTCGCCATGGTCGCCGCCCGCAACGACGCCACCCTCGTCATCGCCGACCTCGGTGGCTGAGGCCGCCGTCGCCGCCACCACCGCCGCGAGCGCCGTCGCGGCACCGCGGCGGACGCGCGTCCTCTATATCGCGGGGACGGGCCGGAGCGGGAGCACCCTGCTCGCCGCCATCCTCGGCGAGGTCGAGGGGGTGTTCACCGCCGGGGAGCTGCGCTTCCTCTGGGAGCGCAGCCTCCTCGAGGACCGGCTCTGCGGCTGCGGGCTCCACTTCGGCGCCTGCACGCTGTGGGAGGGGGTGCTCGAGACCGCCTTCGGGGGGCGCGCCGGGATCGACGCCCGCCACGAGCTGCGCGAGCAGCGGCGCCGGACCCGCATCCGCCACCTGCCCCGCCTCCTGGTCGCCGGGGACGGTCGCGGCGTGGCGGCGAACGACGCCCACGGCGAGCACGGCGAGCGGCTGGAACGGCTCTACGCGCGGGTGGCCGAGGCCACCGGCGCCGGCGTGGTCGTCGACTCCTCCAAGCTCCCCTCCTACGCCCGGCTGCTCGACACCCTGCCCGGCGTGGACGTCCACGTCGTCCACCTCGTCCGCGACCCGCGTGCGGCCGCCCGCTCCTGGATGCGGCAGAAGCCGCAGCCCGACCGGGGGTGGCTGGCACCCATGCAGACCATCGGCCCGCTGAAGAGCGCCAGCCTGTGGGTGCTCTGGAACGCGACCGCCGAGCTGCTCTGGCGCGGGCGCCCGGACCGCTACCTGCGGGTCCGCTACGAGGACCTGATGGAGCGGCCTCAGGAGACCGTCGGCCGGATCCTCGCCATGGTCGGCATGGCCGGCGCCGCCACCCCGTTCGTCGACGAGCGGACGGTGACCCTGGGGGTCAACCACACCGTGGCCGGCAATCCCGACCGGCTGCGGCACGGCCTCACCCGGTTGCGGGCGGACGGGGGCGGGCCCGACGACCTGCGCACCCGCGACCGCCTCCTGGTCACCGCCCTCGCCGCACCCCTGCTGCTCCGCTACGGGTACGCCATGCGCCGGCCGGCGGCGGCGGGACGCGACCGGGCCGAGGACGGCTGGGTCAACGTGCAGCACCTCCCCCACCTGCGCAGGCTGGCGCACCGGGTGGAGCGCCACTGGAGGTGGGGCCGCACCCAGGGCTTCCGCCGCCTCATCGAGGAGGACCAGCTCGACCCGATCGCCCGGCTCCGCGCCGGTGCGATGCGCCGCCGCTGGGTGCGCGGGCACGCCGTGCCCCCCGGCTCGGCGGTCCCGGTGTACCTGGTCGGGCTCCAGCGATCCGGCACCAACATGGTGGTCAGGTCGCTGGAGGCGTCCGCCGAGTTCGAGGTGCACAACGAGAACGATGCCCGCGCCTTCGACCGGTTCCTGCTGCGTCCCGAGCCGGTCATCCGGTCCCTGGTCGAGACCAGCCCGCACCGGTTCGTGCTCTTCAAGCCCCTCTGCGACTCGCACCGCGTCGACGCGCTCCTCGACGGGCTGGGCACCGCCTCCGCCGGAAGGGCGATCTGGGTGTTCCGCTCGGTCGACGGCCGCACCCGGTCGGCGCTGGCGAAGTTCGGCGACCACAGCCTCCACGTGCTCCGCGAGATCGCCGAGGGACGGGGGGACGGGCTCTGGCAGGCACAGCGGATGTCCGCGGGGTCGCTCGCCCTCATCCGTGATCGCGACCTCGGGACGACGTCGCCGGAGACCGCGGCCGCGCTCCTCTGGTACGCGCGCAACCTGATCTACTTCGAGGCCGGCCTCGACGCCCGCGACGACGTGATGCCGGTGTCGTACGACGCCTTCGTCCGCGCCCCGGATGACCATCTGCGGGCGATGCGGACCTTCCTCGGCAGCCAGAGCAGCGACCTGCCGCGGGGCCCGATCCGGCCGCGGGGCGGGCCGAGCCCGGCTCCCCTGGACCTCGACCCCACGGTGCGCGCGCTCTGCGACACCCTCGACCGCCGGCTCGCGGCCACCGCCGCGGCGACTCTGCGATGCTTCGACGGCTGATCGGAGGCCTCGACTCAGCCCGACCGCGAGCCGACGCCGGCCCGCACGGCGAGGCCCACGGCCTCGAGCACGGAGTGCACCTGGAGCTTGGCGAACATGTTCTGGGTGTGGGTGCGCACCGTGTCGATGCTGAGACCGAGCTCACGGGCGACGCTGGCGCGGTCCAGGCCGCTCACCATGCACGCGAGCACATCGCGCTCACGGGGGGTGAGGAGCTTCATCAGCGCCTCGAACTCCCGATTGCGATCGCCCACGTCGCGCAGGTCGTTCAGCACCGAGGTGAGCAGGCGCGGCGGGATCCAGGTCTCGCCGCGCATCACCCCGCGAACCGCCCGCAGCAGGTCGTCGAAGCCGGCGTCCTTGCTCACGAAGCCGCGGACGCCGGCACGGATGGCGTGGGTCGCCACCTCGGCGCTGTCGTGGCCGGTGGCCACCACGATGCGCCGCTCCGGGTGGCCCTCGAGGAGCCGGGGAGCGAGCTCGAGCCCGTCGGCGTCGCCCAGGTCCACGTCGAGGATCACCAGGTCCGGGGAGTGGCGCCCGGCGAGTCGCTCGGCGTCCGCGCCGCTGTGGGCGACGCCCACCACCTCGAGGTCCGGCTCGGCTCCGAGCCGAGCCGCCAGGGCGTCCGCGAAGACCTGATGGTCGTCGACGACGAGGATGCGCACCGACCTGATGCCCGATCCCGCCGGCTCCTCGCCCACCGCCGCCGCCCCCCGTGTGGACACTCCTCTGGCACCGGCATCCTACCCGCCGTCCCACCAGGCCGGTGCCCGGGCCGGGGCGGAATCAGGAGACATCTACGCCGAACTCACGACGCCGGGCCGGTGGGCCGTGGATAGCATGGCCGGGCCGGGCCCGGCCGACCCGGCCCGGGCGGTTCCCCGCACCAGCCACTCCACGGCCCACCGGCGAAGGCCGCCGATCGAGGTGTCCCATGCGAGGTCGTGACCGGCGGATCGCCGCCACGCTCCTGTCGTGCGCCGCCGCCGCCGCCGTGGCCGTCGTCGCCCTCCCCTCGGCGGCGCGGGCGGGCACCGCCGCCCCGGTCGGGGCCTCTCCGGACGCCGACACCTACGTCACCGCGGCGTTCCCCACCGCGAACAACGGTTCCAGCACCACCCTGCGGGTCGGTGCCACCCCCACCCGGGTGAGCTACCTGCGCTTCACGGTGCAGGGCCTGGCGGTCCCGTTCGCGGGCGCGACCCTCCAGCTGTACGCCACCGCCGGCGGTGGCGACCTCAGCGTGAGCCCGGTCGCGGACAGCACCTGGACCAACGCGATGGCCTACCCGGGGCCGACACCGGGCGCGGTGGTCGCCACCCACGGAGCCTTCGCCGCGAGCACCTGGCAGAGCGCCGACGTCTCCTCGGTGGTGACCGGCAACGGCACCTACTCGTTCGCGGTCACCTCCGCGAGCAGCGGTGTCTTCGCGAGCTCGAGGGCGGGCACGGCCACCGCTCCCCAGCTGCTGGTGACCCCGGGCACCACGCCGACACCCACGCCGGCACCCACCGTGACGCCGTCGCCCACCCCGACGCCGAAGCCGGGGCCGCCGCACGTCATGGTGATCGTGATGGAGAACCAGGAGTACGGAGCGGTCATCGGCAGCGGCGCCGCGCCCTACATCAACAGCCTCGCCACCTCCTATGCCGCCGCCACCAGCTGGTTCGCGGTGCAGCACAACAGCCCGACCGACTACCTGGCCCTGATCTCCGGGTCGACCCAGAACCTGCCGGCGACCCCGCCGCCGTACTCCACCCTCACCGTCGTCGACGAGCTGGCCGGCGAGGGGATCGGGTGGAGGGCGTACATGGAGGACATGCCCTCCGCCTGCTTCAGGGGGGGCGGCAGCGGGGGGTACGTGAAGTACCACAACCCCTTCATGTACTTCAGCTCCATCGTCAACACTCCCAGCCAGTGCAACAGCATCGTGCCCTTCGCGACCAACTTCGCGAGCGACCTGGGCGCGGGCACGGCGCCGCCCTTCCTGTTCGTCGTCCCGAGCCTGTGCAACGACATGCACGACTCCTGCCTGCCGCTCGGCAACCCGGTCGCCCAGGGCGACCAGTGGCTCCGCACGCAGCTTCCCACCGTGCTCCAGTCGAGCTGGTACCGGAGCGGCGGCGTGGTCGTCATCACCTGGGACGAGGGCACCACCAGGGCCGGCATCAACCAGGGCTCCGGCGGGCACGTCCCGACCGTCGTGATCTCGGCCGACGCCCATCTCGCCTACACGCAGGCGGGCGACCACTACGGCACCCTGAGGGCGATCGAGGAGGTGTACGGGGTCGGGCTCCTGGGCGCCTCGGCCGACCTCGCGAACGGTGACCTGAGGGCGGCCTTCTAGCCACTGCAGATGACCGTCCGGTGACCACCGGGGCCAGACCCGGGTGTGTCCCGCGGCGCCACCGGCGCGCCGGCGAAGATGACTCATTGGTGACCGCTGCAGGCACGAATCCCCTTGCGTTGCAAGGGTTTTGAGCGTGGTCATGTCACACGCCGGAGCACTTGTGGCGCTTGTCCACATGGTGCGGACACGGTCCTGTCACGCCGCCTCCGACGGTCGCGCCGCGCTTTTATGGTGGCCTCCGAGCCGACCAGGCGACGTCCGCATTCGCGGGCCGCCCGGCGCACCCCCGGGTCGCAATCGCGATGAGCGCGACCGGTTCACTGGAGTGTCGTCATGCCCACCATTCCCGCCCTCGTGAGGACCACGAGATTCCGGAGAGCCGCCGCTGCGGTGATCGGCGTCAGCACCGTGCTCGGCGGATTCTCGCTCTTCACGCCCCAGGTGACCGCGGCCGCCGTCAAGCCCGGCGCCACCGGCCTCTACGACCGCCAGCACCAGCCTCAGGCCGCCGATCAGTCCGTGCTGGGCGGATGGGTCGTGAACGCGTCGTGGTCGGCGTTGCAGCCGAACGGTGCGGGAACGCCGCTGGCCGCCAACAACGCCGTCGACCAGGCGATCAGCGCCGTCCGGACGCTCAACTCCCAGCAGCATCTGCACCTCCAGATCAAGGTCCGCCTGCTCGCCGGCATCGACGCGCCGGGCTGGGCGAAGAGCATCGGTGGGGCGCCCTTCACCATGACCGACTCGCACTCGGGCATCGGCGGCACCCTCGGCCGGTTCTGGCTGCCCGCCTACGAGCAGGCGTACGCCGGTGTCATCTCCGCCCTCGCCGCACGCTACGACGCGGTTCCCGAGGTCGCCGAGGCGACGGTCACGGGATGCATGACCGTGTTCGACGAGCCCCTGCTCCGGCAGGGCGACAACGCCACCTCGGTGCACAGCCTGATCGCCGCCGGGTACACCCTGGCCGCCGACCAGCAGTGCCACCAGGCCGAGATCCGGGCGGCCCAGGCCTGGGCCACCACGCCCAGCGCGTTCGCCTTCAACCCCTACCAGTCGATCAGCTCCAGCGGCGCCGTCAGCACCGACGAGAGCTACACCGAGTCGCTGATGGCGTCCTGCCGCAGCCTCCTCGGAGCTCGCTGCGTGCTCGAGAACAACTCGCTGCGCACCCCGCCGCTGGGCGGCGCGTACAGCTCGCTGTACGCGGCCATGCAGTCGCTGGGCGGGCCGATCTGCCTCCAGACGGCCACCGCGGCCCGGGTCGGATCCCTGCCGGCGACGCTGCAGACCGCGGTCAACATGAAGGCCGAGATGGTCGAGCTGCCCTCCGGCTACACGTCGCTGATGAGCCCATCGCAGCTCGCCCCCTACGCCAGGGCCCTGGCGGCGAACGCCGGCAGCGGCGGTCCCACTCCGACGCCGACGCCGACCGGCACCCCGAGCCCGACCGGCACCCCCACGCCGACGCCGACGCCGACGCACACGCCCAGGCCCACGCCGACCCCGACCCCCACGCCGACTCCCACCCCGACCCCGACCCCGACCCCGACGCCGACGCCGACGCCGACGCCGACCCCCGGCCGCCACATCATCGTGGTGATGGAGGAGAACAAGGGCTACGGCGCCGTCATCGGCTCGAGCTCGGCGCCCTACATCAACGGCCTCGCCAACGCGAACGTCCTCGCCACCAACTGGTTCGGCGTCTCCCACCCCTCGCTGCCGAACTACCTCGCCTGGGACTCGGGGAGCACCCAGGGGCAGACCACCGACTGCACCACCTGCGGACCCTTCTCCGCCACCGACCTCGGCGGGCAGCTCACCGCCGCGGGCATCTCGTGGAAGTCGTATCAGGAGAGCATGCCCTCGGCCTGCTACACGGGCGGGTCGTCGGGGAGCTACGCCAAGAAGCACAACCCCTTCGTGTACTTCAGCGACGTGCTCACCAACGCGTGCGCCAGCCACGTCGTCCCCTTCACCCAGTTCGCCACCGACCTGGCGAACGGCACCCTGCCGACCTTCATCTTCGTCACCCCGAACCTGATCGACGACATGCACGACGGCACCGTCGCTCAGGGTGACAGCTGGCTGAAGGCCAACATCGACCCGCTGCTCCACAGCTCGTGGTTCACCGGCAACGCCGCCGGCGCCGACCTCATCATCACCATGGACGAGTCGAGTGGCAGCAGCACCAACGGCGGCGGCCAGGTGCCCACCGTCGTGGTCGGCTCCTCGGGCAGGCACGCGACCGACACCAGCTTCGGCAACCACTACGGGATGCTGCGGGCGATCGAGGAGAGCTACGGCCTGAGCCTCCTGGGCGGGGCGGCCAGCGCCGCCAACGGCGATCTCCGGTCGATGTTCTAGCCCGTCGCAGGTCCAACCCGACCGCCGCGGCGGTCACCAGGGGGGCGGGACTCGGTCCCGCCCCCCTGCGCGCATCGCCGGCCTTTACAAGTCTTGCTGGGCTTCACCGGGTGCGACGCCTACGGTGCAGGCATGCCCGCGACACAGGAGACGAGCACCGTGCTCTCGCCCGATCCGGTCGGCAGCATCGTCCGCTGGCTGGCGATCCGCGAGGTGAGCGGCCAGCCGCTGCCCGCCACCTACCGGCAGATGATCGACGACGTCGAGCACAGCGCGCTGCTGCACCGCCTGCTCTCCGGCCGGGACCCGCACGGGGCGGCGCCGCCGCGGTCCTACGGGCAGCCGTGGTATGGCCTCCTGGAGAGCGGCTCGGCGAGCGGCTGTGACCTCAAGCCGCTCAAGGACCGCCACGGCGCGCTCCCGCGGGTGGCGATCAACGAGTGCCCGTGGAGGGTGCTGCGGCAGCTCGACGGCGGCGCCTGCGTGGTCCAGTACAGCTCCCGGACGCCCCGCTTCCTCGCCCGGCCGAGCCGGCCCCCGTCCACCGGCTGGAGGCTCCGGCGCCTCGACCCCTGGCCGGGGCGTGACCCGCTACCGTTGCAGGGGTGAGCTCCACCCCTCCCCTCCGCCCCGTCCCGATCTCCGCCGCGCGCCCGCCGGCGTCGCCGCCGCGCCACGAGACCATCCTCCCCGAGGAGGAGCGGGACGCCCTCGACGCCCTCGACGCCGCGATCGCCGCCGCCGACGCCGGCTCGCTGCGGGAGGTGGCGGGGCGATGGCCCGGTTTCCTCGACGGCTGGGCCCGACTGGGCCGGCACGCCCTCGCCGGCGGCGACGCCGTCACCGCCTACGCCTGCGCGCGCACCGGCTACCACCGCGGCCTCGACCGGCTCCGGGCCAGCGGCTGGGGCGGGGTCGGGATGGTGCGCTGGGCCCGGCCCACCAACCGTGGCTTCCTCCGCTCCCTCCAGCTGCTGCTGGTCACCTCGGCCCGGCTCGGCGACGAGGCGGAGGCGGAGCGCTGCCGCCGCTTCCTCCTCGAGCTCGACCCCGAGGATGGGATCGGCGCCGGCGCCTACCCGTCGCCGCCGGGCCGCGACGCCGAGACCACGCCGGGCTGAGCCTCCGCGCAGGCGGTCGCGCTGTCACGGAGTCGAAAGGCGGAGCCCCCTAGGCTGCGGTCATGTCCGCACCACTGGGAGAGCCCCGAACATGATCGCCACCGCACCGATCCGGGCCACCCGGCCGCGCACCCGCGGGATCACGATGGTGATCGACTCGGGGATGCCGACCGGCGCCTTCACCGACGTCATCGACAGCCACGGCGACCTCGTCGACCTGGTCAAGTTCGGCTGGGGCACCTGCCTGGTGACCCGTGACCTGTCCCGCAAGCTCGACGTGCTCCGCGCCGCCGGCATCGCCTTCTACTTCGGCGGCACCCTCTTCGAGCACCACCTCTGGAGCGACCGGCTCGGCGAGTTCGTGCACCTGCTCCGCGCCCACCGCGCGACCCACGTCGAGGTCTCGAACGGCACCATCCCGCTCGACCAGCACGAGAAGGCCGGGTACGTGCGGCTCCTCGCCCGCGAGTTCACGGTCATCTCCGAGGTCGGGTTCAAGGACGCCTGCCGGTCCGAGACGCTGGCCCCCGCCGACTGGGTGGCGGCGATGCAGGAGGACCTCGACGCCGGGGCCTCGCTGGTCACCGCCGAGACCCGCGAGAGCGGCCGCAGCGGGATGGCCCGCGCCGACGGAACCCTTCGCGCCGACGTCCTCGGGGCCGTCCTCACCAGCGTCGATCCGGCGAGGGTGCTCTTCGAGGCCCCCACCAAGAGCCTGCAGGTCGACCTCATCCGCGCCGCCGGCCCCCAGGTCAACCTCGGCAACATCTCCACCGGCGACATCGTCGGGGTCGAGACGCTGCGGCTGGGGCTCCGCGCCGACACCCTGATGGAGCTCACCCCGGCGGCGCCGGCGAGGCCGGCGCCGGCCCTCCTGCCCGGCCCCGGCCGGCTCACCGTCGCCGCCTGACCGCGATGCGCTCGATGCACGACTGCTGCCACGTCGCGGTGCCCGCGCGCGACCTCGACGAGGCGATCGGCTTCTACGTCGGCGGGCTCGGCGCCCGGCTCGCCCGCCGCTACCCCGACCGGGTGACCTTCGACTTCTTCGGCGACCAGCTGGTCTGCCACCTCTCGGAGAGCGTCCCCGACGAGCCCCGGCCCTACCCCCCCCCCTTCGGGGTCAGCTTCGCCGACGGGGCCGACTTCGACCGCCTGCTGCGGCTGGTCCGCCACCGCGAGCTGCGCACCCTCGGCGACGTCTCGGTGCGCTTCGAGGGCACCGCCGAGCAGCACCGCGCGCTGTTCCTCGCCGACCCCTCGAACAACGTGATCGAGTTCAAGCACTACGACGATCCCCGCCTGCAGTACTGACGCTGCGACGGAACGGTGACGGCGGCTTCCTGTCATCCAAGTGAAAGCCGCCGGCCGGGATC